>JALNYO010000033.1 GCA_023229765.1 Syntrophales bacterium
CCAAAGCTATCAGCGACTTTATAACTGCTTATGGGCTAACTGCAAAGCCTTTCGTCTGGCGGAAAAGAGAAGTAAAAGGTTCGCAGCTGAAAAATACTATCGTTAACTTACGCAATTAAACACTAGCAAAGTTGAATATCGCATATGGTTTTGGTTATTGCCGGCCGATTTGTCGAAGCTATCCATTTAACGATAAAGTACCTAATGTGTTTTAAAAAACATGCCCCTATCTCAGCGAAAATACCGTCTGCCAATCCTTTTTACGAAAACTGACCGCCACCGGTTTGGAGAGGTTGTCATAGATGTGTGCACCGTCAATCGCAAGCGTCTCGTATCTGATGTTCATTGTTTTCAGGAACGTGACGAATTCTTTCTCCAGCGATGCTTCACCCGACCCGAAAAAAAAAGCCGGATTCCGCGAGTTAAGAACCTGCTCAGTATATTTTGGCCTTCTATCCCCAAACGGTTCATGAAATGGTAATAACATGGGCGAACCGATCAGTTCACCCTTCCCCATAAACATGATTGGATAGGCTGTCCAATAAGAGGCGTAGAACTCCCTGATGCCTCTACTGTTCATGATCCGTGCAACAGGCTGGGGATCAAACTGGGGTACTCTAAACTCGTGATTCCAACCAATCACCTGAAAAACACTTAAAAGAAGCAAAATGACAACAGAAACATTCTTAAAAGGGACATATATTCCGGACAACCCGAAAAGGGCGATGGGGATGATAGGGAAAATAGGCATAAAGTGACGGGGCGCGTGGAGACTGGCGGTCCACTGAAACAGGATAAACGTCAGTAAATAGAGCGCAAATTGTTGATAACAGAAATTCGGCGATCCTTTCGTTGCAATTCTTTTAAAAGAAAGTGCCATAAAAACAATGAAAACAATAATAAGCATCAGCCCGGAGGCAATCTGGATATTCCGTCCGAACACGACAGGCATTACATATTGCCCAAACATGAGGGGTGCATTAAATAGCCAATCCGCCAGATAAGCACTCTTCTGCAAACAAACACTTCGGAGCACTGCCAACGGAGACATGGCAAAATCGTCCCTGCCGATCAACAACATCCAAGCTGCTGCCCTTGTGAAAGTTCCTCCGCCTGTCATGAAATTATAGATAATAAGAGGGATGATTCCGATGATCCCTCCCCCGCAAAACAGCAATAATTGTTTAAGGCGGTTCTCTCCTAAGCGCCAGAGGGCTGGAATCGCAAAAACCAGAACAGCAGGAATAACGTAAAATTGAATATATACAAAAAAACCGCACGTGATCCCTAACAGGAAAGGGAGTTTCCCCACGGGCGGAATCTCTGCTTGATCCCTGATTTTCCAACTTAGCAGAACAATCAAAGCCGTGCCGAGAAACGACTCTCCATAACCACCAAAACCCCCCGTAGTGTAATTTAATACGATATAAGGACAAAATACCAAGAACAACGCACCTATCAAGGCTCCGGTTTCGCCGAAAAGTCTCCGATAGATGAAATAGAACAGCAATAAACCCGGTAAGACGATTAACATCATTGCAACTCGCAACTGAATAAATCCATCGCCAAAAATATGGAAAATCATTGCAGAAAGATAGGCTGCTGGAGCACCTGCATAATGATTTTCCCAATAGACGAGGGGGAATTCCTCCAGTGCGGCGATCTTTTGCGCCATCATGCCAAAAACCGCTTGATCGGCGTCTCCCAGACTTCCAGCCGGCGTGAATAAAAAAATGACCCGCGTTATCAAAAATAGCGTTGTTATTATAGCAATATGTGCTGTTATGTTAAAATCTCCTTAGGAAAAGGCTCTTCACCGCGCTGGTAATATCTTATAAATACGCAAGTTGTTGAATTTGCCTTCTGAGATATCAGAATAGGTTGATAATAGTTTGGAACACGGCCTGTCTTGCCAACAAAAATAGTAATTTATATGATATTTGTTGAGTTCCTTTAAAAGTTCGGGGTCATCAATTCTTGGCTTGGCAATGCCGTAGTACTTCGCACGTAAATGATAGGTAGCAAAAATCAAATCATCAAAGTGTCCGTTAGACACGATTCGTCCACTGACACCTATTTTCTTCAGTGCCTTTGAGAATAGATAGAAGTCCTTGCCCATTGTAGAAGTGGCTCTAAGATCGCGCAAAGGCATGAACATCATTGAAAGACATAAAAAGAGAATGGCAACTTTTTTCCGACCGTGTTCTCCAAAATCGTACCGGTCAATAAGATATCCCCCTAAAACAAAAATCAGCAAGATGTTCATGTAGAGGTACCTTTTTGTTACAAGCAAAGGCAAGTACCCTGCAGTATATAAAAAAATGGTTACGAGAATGAGAAAGACTCTGTTTACGAGTATCTCCCTTGTTGGCAGACCCATCAAATGAAGAACGGAAAAAATAATTATAGTCATCGAAAAAAGAGAACTTGCTTGGAAAGCATCTATGGCAGCGAAAATATTTTTGACGCTATTACGACCAATAGCAGCCATACGGTGCTTGATACCACCAAAAGGATGGTCCACTTCGGCAAACAACAGATTCGGATTATCCCAAACGCTTCCAGCCATAGGATCGGGCGGGGCTATAAACCCAATGCGGTCAAAAGGCATTCTCCAGTGATCACGGACTATTAACTTATAATTGTAGGAACCCGCATCATTGAATGTCACCCTGCCTGACTTTAAAGAGATGATAGAAATCCATAGGACGGAAATAAGCATGAAACTTGACAATCCCAGCAAAAAGCTCGCCAGTATCCTTTTTCTATGGAAGAGGTCCACCGTGGCAAAATATCTAAAAAGGTTCATTGCTGTAAAGTGTGACACAAAAAATGGAAAGGCAAATCCCTTGGTTAAATAAGCAGCTGCGCCGAGCAAGCCGCAAACTATACTGTTTCTATAGCTTTTGCCGTAATCCAAGGAAATAATTTTTTGCATATAAAAAAGTAAAATAACTGCAAGAAGAAAATCTGGATTTACGGTAATTAGGGTAAATGCATAAAATGCAGGAAAGAGCCCCAACATCAGTATATGGGAAACATCTTCAGAGACGGAAAAATCCAGAAGCAGTTTTTTCAAAGCAAAAAACGCAAAAACACCTGCTATCAAACCAATAAATTTGAAAGCTACAAGCCCCTCCATTCCCAACAGTAGGAAAGGTACCATAAGCCAAGATATCATTGGAGACCAAAAGCTATTGATTGCATCACTAATATGGCCAGTGGCATATTTTTCAGCAATTGCTATATATGTTGGGGCATCTGTATTGATATGATATTTATAGATATTTAGAAAAAATAATCCCATTATAAAATAGATAAGCAAGATTAAAGAAAAATAACGTTCATTATTAAAATAAATCCTTCTGAACCACACTTTCAAGATATCATCTCCCGGATGAACCTGATGACCTCCTCTGGCTTAATCAAGCGCATGCAGTCGTGCGTTTTTATTTTACAATATCCCAGATTGCAGCCGATGCAGGAAAGCTCGTTCCGGCGCAATACGCGGTGGCCCTCGCCGATCGGCATCCAGAGGTCACGGATCGTCGGCCCAATAAAGGAGATAGTCGGGATGCCGAGCGCCACGGCTATATGCAGAGGGCCGGAGTTGTTGCAGACAACCATTCGGCAGCACGCAAGCAGCGCCGACAATTTTCTCAAATCATCCTGAATTGCTACAACTACCTCCTCCGTGCTATCCGATAGGATTTCCTTAATGATGGGGCGATCGGCAGGGCTGCCGAACACGATGATTGCGGCGGAGGGTTCCCGACGAATCAGCTTGATCAGTTCAGCGTAATACTCTGCGGGCCACCGCTGGGTCGGGTAGTGGGCGCCTGGGTGGATGCCGATGATCTTCCGGCCGCCCAGCCCCTTTTCTTCCAGCCATGTTATTGCCCAGCGCTGTTCAGCGGCTGAAATATAAATTTTTGGCTTTCTCTCGGCGGCGGGGATGCCGATTGCACTAAGCAGGGCGAGCATAATGTCAACAAAATGTCCGCCAGGAATGCTCTTCGGTGGCGGGACGTTGAAGAGAACCTCACGGCCATAGGCAGCATACCCAAGCCGGTGGGCCGCACCGCTCAGAAAGGCAAGCCAGGCCGTATGCATTTCATAGTCGGCGCCGGGGTCGATTGCCAAGTCAAAACGCCGTATCCGTAATTGCTTCAAGAACCTGATCTTTTTCAAAATTCCCCAATGGCGATCATAGATTTGCACCGAGTCCACCGTGGGATTGTGTTGGAGAATCGCGGCATTGGCCGGACTGGCCAGCACCGTCAATTCCGCCTGCGGCAGCGCCTTTTTGAGCGCCGCGAAGGCCGGGGTGGAAAGAACCATATCGCCGATCCGATCCGTCCGGATAAATAATATCTTATGGATTTTTTGCAGGCTGATGGGGTCAGGACTTCCGGGAAGCAAGAGGCTGAAAATCTTCAGACAGCCGTATCGTGTCCACAAGTAAAGGGATTTAATAATTGTTTTCACTGAATATCACGACATTTTAGCGCAGACCAAACCTCAGGGACTATAAAAATTGCTATTTCCAGGCCAGTATCTCCTCGTAAAGCCGCTGGGTTTTGCATATATTCGCCTCGATGGAAAAGCGGCTCTCGACACGCTCTCTGGCCGCTTTTCCGAAGCGCCGCCGCAGGGTTGGATCCCGGGCAAGAATCAGCAGGCGCTCGGATAGTTTCGCGGCGTCGCCGGGCGGCACGATGAATCCGGAAACGCCGTCTTCGATCGCCTCCGCCGCGCCGCCGACATCGGTGGCGATAATCGCCTTTCCCATCGCCATCGCCTCGATGATCGCCCGCGAAAACGCCTCGCCAAAGGAGGAAGGTAAAACAAAAATGTCCGTCTCGCACAGAAGCTGCGGGACATTTTTTTCATGGCCGGTAAATATGATTAAATCAGATATTCCCAATTGTTGCGCCATTTTCTGACAGCTTCTCCAATAATCCTGATCAATGCTTTCCCCAACGCACAGAACCCGAAGGGCGGGATTTCCCGAGGCAAGCCGGGCACACGCCTCGATCAGATATCGCTGGCCTTTCATCGGCTCGATGCGCCCGATGCAGGTGATCACCAACTCTTCCGGAGCGATATTGTACTTCGGCCTGATTTGAGATGCTCGCCCGCTAATGGAAAAATCGTTCAGATCTACGCCGTTGTAGATGGTCACAAGCTTGCGGGGATGCCGGATAGCGGCGAAGCGCCCCCGAAGGGCATCCGCCACAAGAATCACCCGGGTTGCCAGGGCATAGAGGAGCGGATCGTAACGCTCCCGATCCGAAGAACGAACATGAAAAACCAGCGGGATACTTTTCCAGCGGGCGACGAGGCCGGCATAGAGCGTATTGCGGGGCCCATCGGTGTGAATCAGCCGGATATCGTGCTCTTCAATGACCTTGGCCAGAGCGGACAACGCCCCCAGCGGGGATAACAAAGCCAGACCTTTAATCCGGGGCAGATCCAGAATAAGAGCCGGTATTTCCCTTTGCCGCAGCGCCGCGGCAAAATCCTCATCGGTGGGCAAAAGGACATAGGGACAGTACTTGCGACGCTCCAACCTGGTGACGAGTTGGAAGAGACTCCGCTGGCCTCCCCACCGGAGGTTGCCGAAGGTGGACAGGTAGAGGATGTTTCGGGGTTTTGTCGTCATGAAACTAACCAATCAGCAACTGATCGTAGAGGGTCTCGATTTGCCTCGTCATCATCGACATGGTGAATCTCTCTTGGTACATCTGCGTTCCTTTTTGCCCCATCATTTTTCTCGCTGCCGGATCGGAAATGAGTTTTTCCAGCGACGTCGTCAGCGCCTCGACACTTCCCGGCGGGACGAGCAGACCGTTTTCGTTTTCCTGAATCAATTCGGGGATGCCGCCGATAGCGGTCCCGATAACGGGCAGTCCCGCCGCCATCGCCTCGATCAGGGCCACGCCCAGCCCTTCACGCAGTTGTGACGGCAAAACAAAGATATCTGCCATATTTAGAAGCGCTGAGATATCCGTGCGGATACCGGTAAAGATGACGGCCTTTTCGATCCCAAGCCGCCGGGACTCTTTGGAAAGTGGCTCCCGCAGCGGCCCATCACCGACGATGATCAGCCGCAACGCCGGGAACCTTTGGGTAAGTGGCGCCAACGCCGCCATAAGCAGGCCGTGTCCCTTGTTTTCAGTCAGCGACGCCACAATGATGATGACGACTGCCTCTGCATAGATGTTAAAGGAATTCCTCATCTTTTCACGACCACAGGCAGGATGACCGGGCAGAGCGACGCCATTGTAGATGAGCGCGGTTTTGTCTTGGTGGATACCCTCTGTCAAAGTGACAAATTCCTCCACCGCACGAGAAATACAGATAATCCGGTCGGTCCAGCGGGAAAGAAATCTCTCTATCCAGATATTCCGTTTGGAATAATCGTAATAGGTACTGTGAACATGGGTGATAATGACCGGAATGGAAGCCAAAATTGCCGCCAGCCGGCCGAAGGTGGATGCAAAATAACCGTGGGTGTGGACAAGGTCGAATTTTTCCCGCTTCATGAGGCAGGCAAGCCTCAATATTGCAATTGGATTATAGTAACTTTGCATACTTAGAATTCTGACCGGCACTCCTTGGGCACTCAATTCCGCGGCAATTTGTCCCCCCCGGGCCAGACACCAGACCTGAACATCGTACTTAGCTTTATCTAGGGATAAAACGATCGCCGCCAGTACCCGTTCCAGGCCCCCAACCTTCAAGTCTTCGACAATATGCAGTATTCTTTTTCGTGCAGGAGTTGTCACAGGTTTAGACCGATTGTGGCGAGGAGCTCTTTTATACGGTGAATATAGGTATGATTCGCGACAACTTCTCGCTGCCCTGCTTCCGCAATCGTCTTTCTTGCCTCCGGATGGTTCAGATAAAAGTTAATTTTCTCTTTGAGATCATTAATATCAGAGAATGATGCCAGGTGTTTTCCCTCCTCGAAAAGCGCAAAGACGTCCCGCTGTTGATCGCAGATTACGAAAGCGCCGCAGGCCAGCGCCTCAAAAATGCGGGGGCTGGCCTGATAGACGGGGAAGCTGCTCTGGGGGTCATGATAATGGGTGGCCAGGACGATTTTCCCGGCGCTGTATATTTTAACCCATTCCGCAAGCGTCGTATGAGCGGCGCGAACACAGCGGCGAAGCGGCGATGAGGAAGAAAGATTTTCCCAGCCCGGCCCCCATATCGCAAAATCAAATTCAGCTAATTTTTCAAATAACCTCGCCCGTTCCGGATAAAAAGAGCCGACAAAAACGATGTCGTTTCCGTATTTTTCACGAGCAGACGCGCCGATGTCAACCGGATGGTGAAAATCAGGATCGCAGGCCATCGGCAGCCAGCGGGTGTTTGTTATGCCCGCTTTCGAAAACAGCTCGATGGCCTCTGTACCCTGGCAGAAGAGATGATCGTAAACAGGCGCGGCGGCAAGGAGCGGCTGAAAATCAATAGGTGCATCAATCGTCCATAAAACCGCTCTCGTCCCCAGCTTTTTCATTTTTTCGACCGTTTCCGGTAAAATCCGATGCCCACCCGTTACGATCGCCAAATCCGGTCTGGCTTCCCCGGCCATCTTCAGCAGCCGCTGGTTGATGATCTGCAAATCAAACCGTTCCAGAAATGGCAATTTCCCCCTGATCCGTCCGGGGATAAGATGCCGCCGATCCTCAAAGATAACCAGCTCATGCCCCAGCGATCGGATGGCCTTTTCCAGGTACTCGGTAATAGTCAGAAAATGAGGATTATGATGGCCGGAAAAGAGGATTTTCATCTATTTTATTTTCAGCCTTTTTGGAAAGTTCATCATATAACTCCCAATACGCTTTTAAAATAACATCGGGATGAAGGTATTTCTTTGCAAATTGCAACGATTGCGCACCCATGTTTTTTCTTGTATCCTTGTTTTCGGCCAAAGCTTCTATTGCGGCAGCCATTTCCCCGGGATGCGCGGGAGAAACGACAAAACCATTCTGACCGACGGATACCATTTCAGGATTTCCGCCAGCGGACGTTACTACAGCGGGCAGTCCACAGGCAAACGCCTCTCCAAGAGCCACGCTTAAACCTTCCTGATGAGAAGGCTGAACGTAAATATCCGACGCGGCCAAGAAGGGCCGTACATCATGGCAATCCTCAATCATCAGACATCTGTTCATAAGTCCGGCTTTTTCTAAAATATCAGTCACTTTCTGCTTTATGGAGTCTCCGTTGTAGCGGTGATTTTCACTTCCCACAAGGATAAGTCGGTTATTGTGATTTTTTGTCAGCCTGGCAAACGCCTCGGCAAGGACCTCCTGACCTTTTACGGGATGGTAATTTGCCACACAGGTGATAACAAGCTCGTCGGACAGAATACCCAATTTCCCCCTGGATTTTTCCCTTTCTATTAGCGTAACCGGCTCAAAAAAACTGATATCTGGGGCATTATAGATCGTTTGTATGCGATCACGACTCAGAGTATGGACTGCAGAGAGTTCCTTTTGCAGCAGGTTGCTGACGCAGACATACCTGCCAATGTAACGATCGAGCTGCTCATATTGACGGATATGCTCTTTTACCCATCCGACATACGAGCGGCTATGGCAGGTCACCAGGAGGGGAATTCGATGACCAAGCGCAGCCCGGGCAGAAATCAGATCGGCATCGAACGAGTGGGCATGAATGATTGACGGGGATATGCCGGCCAATATATTTTTCATATTCCGAATCAGCCAATATGTTCGCAAAGGCTGGATAAATCGAGGCAGAGGTTTTATATTAACAACGTGAACATCCTGGTTTGCAAGAGCTTCACAAAATCCATCATTATTACCATAATGAACGAAATAGACCACCCATCCTCGTTCCATCATGCCTAGCGATAGAAATCTGATAACGGCGGTGACACCGCTAACGCCGGTCGAAGCAACAACATGAATCAATCTCTTCTTCACCATAACCAACGCGTTGATGTGGCCTCTTGCAAAATCCTGGATTTATTCATTTCACAAACATTTTCATCAAATTATTGCTCTGACCGTTGATTATCCGCATCCACGTTCTTTGAATTGGGAATAACCTCATTTAGAGGTCAAAAGCGGCTCTGCAAAGATCTCTGATGCCAACATTATGGGTTAATGAATTTTTTTAGATGGGCATAAGCTGTACTGCCCATAAAAGAGAGTAGCAATTGCAAAATGGATTTCACTTTGAGCAAGTAACTCTTACGAGGGGACTCGCGAAAAGCCGCTAAAAAATGAGTCCGCCCTCTTTTCATTAAACCATTTTTAAAACATCTAATGCCTAATTCGTAATAATGATGGGCATATATTACTTGGAACTCTTCAAAATCTTGTCTGTGTGAAGATAAGATTAACTCATAACCTCTAATAATTTTTTCCGGATAACTATCGGTATTGGCGCCATGCACAAAATAATTGATCAATGGCTTGTTGACGTATTCGATGGTATATTTTTTTGCGATGCGAAGGATCATTTCCCATTCTTGACCACTGGGAAGCGTTTCATCAAAAAGTCCGACCAATCTGAAGCACTCCTTTTTAATCATAGACGAACTGCCACCGCCAGTGATGCAATTGCCTCGGAGAAGCAAATTGAAAATGTGACCTCTTGCCTTTGGCAACACTTGACCGATTTGTTGTTGACTTGCACCATCAATAATATTCATCCCTGTGTAAATCAATCCAAGCTCTTCGGCGCCGTCAAGAAACATCCGTATTTGCATGCCTATTTTTTCGGGTAACCATTCATCGTCACTGTCTAAAAAAGCAATATAGTCACCAGTAGCAAGTTTAACCCCTGTATTCCTTGCGGCGTTTCCCCCTTTGTTAATAATATGTCTTATATATCGTATTCTATCATCGCCAATACTTTTTACAATATCTTCCGTATTATCCGTAGAGGCATCGTCAACGACAATTATTTCGTAATCTTGATAGGTTTGAATCAGAACACTCCGAATGGCCCTCTCAATAAAACGGCCATAATTATAAGTCGTTATTATTACACTTACTGTCGGCATTATCGATGTTTATCCTGACTGCTGTCTGGCCAATTACAGGGAGCTGATGTATCGATACTTTTCAGTTCCGATAACAAACTGATCTTTTATACCACTGTAAATTCCGGTATATATGTTTATCCCTTTATCCCTCAATAGCTCGACTAAGTCCCTGATCGTATCCTGTTCTCCAGCTCTCTGATAATCATCCAGAATAACCATAAACTCATCCTTGGGCTGAAACTTTTGAGCCAATAAACAGATATCATATCTCGAATAACGGTCAGATCCTAACGGTCCATCAATGACATATAAATCAAATATTTCATTGATGATACCGTCTATTCCATTATAACTTTTTACAATAAATTGATTTACTATTTTTTCTGTTACTTCCAATTGGATTATTTGGGAATTTTGCGACAAAGGAAATCTGCTAACAAAACCATTCGACCAATCTCTGCTTTGTTCAATAATGACATGTTTTACTTCAGTCAAACCGTTTTCAATAAATTTCGAAATAATTTTTGATGTTTCGCCGAGACCAAACTCAATAATTTTTTTCGGCTGATAATCCGCTAAAATTCTAACCAATACATATAAAAAAGAGTAGCTTGCCGCCCATCTCCCGGGATATATGGGAAGTTCTTCTAACCATTTTTTGCCTCTGATGGAATCGCGATAAATGTGCGCCCATATTAATTCTTGGGTTTGCTTGTTGATTTGGTCTGTGTGAAGATGTTCGTTAAGCCGCTGCTTTATTTTACCAAGAATCATATTATGACCCTATAATTTAATAAAATATTACCTTGGTTTTGTGGAACCGTCCGACCTGTCCCATAATAGTCTTTTTCAATAACAGAAAAGTGCATTACGTTACTAATCCAGTCGGCAACATCATTATTGACTTGACAGTACAGATTGCAACTATAATCGCCGGGTGCTAGCGGAAAATTTTGAATTACAAAAACTACTTTCCCCTTTAAAAAATCTATTTTTGCATCAACACTATCAGAACTTAACCATGCGACTCTATCTCCAACATAATTATTAATCCCAATGTCAAGCCTTGCACTTATGAAGTTTTTCTTTTGTTGTAATACAAACTCAATTTCAATGGATACCTCTGAAAATGTTTCTACTCTTGCTACTTGTTCTGAATGGGCACTTTTTATAATGCCGCGTGTGAATCGCAACAGTCCATTGCCTTTTCTGTTTTTAATTTCAGATAACAACACATTCTTAATTTCATATCCACCTATATATTGATTAATCACGTGTTGTGTATCACCAAAACTTTCTAAAATCCCTTGAGATATCAGTATTGATTTTTTACATAAATTTTGGATCGCCGCCATATTATGACTCACAAATAAAACAGTTCTTCCACCTTTGGCCACATCCCCCATCTTGCCCAAACACTTCTTCTGAAATTGCGCATCGCCTACAGCCAGTACCTCATCAACCACTAGGATCTCCGGTTCCAGGTGGGCGGCTACCGCAAAGGCCAGGCGCACGTACATCCCGCTGGAGTAGCGCTTGACTGGTGTGTCCAGATATTTATCCACCTCGGCAAAGGCAACGATTTCATCGAATTTACGTTTTATCTCTTCTCGTGACATACCCAGAATGGCGCCGTTGAGGTAGATATTCTCCCGCCCGGACAGTTCCGGATGAAAGCCGGTGCCTACTTCCAGAAGACTCGCAACGCGGCCCTTGATTGTTACCCGCCCGGTTGAGGGCTCAGTAATGCGGCTCAAAATCTTCAAGAGCGTACTTTTACCGGCCCCGTTGCGGCCGATGATGCCCACGGCCTCACCGCGTTTTATCTCAAAGCTCACATCCTTGAGCGCCCACACCTCTTCCATTGTGTCGCCCTGGATGATGGCCTTTCCCGTTGCTAAGTCTTTGGTTTTGTTCCAGAGGGTGCGGGCATTCTGCGCCAGCACGTCGCGCAGAGCTGTATAGCCACCATGTTGCGCCTGGTGGCCGATGGTGTATTTTTTACCGATGTTTTCAGCTTTTATGACGATGTCATTCATAGTGAAAAGTTAAAAGGGAAAAGCTAAAAGCTAAAAACGATTGTGAGGAGTCAGGAGCAAGAACGTTAGGGGTAAGGGGTGAGGTGTGAGGAGAGAAACCTCGTTCTTCTACATCCCCACATCCGACTCTAATACTTCTAAAACCCCTTGGAGGTCAATTGTAGCCGACTCTTTCGCAGCCTTATCATCTCCCAAATGAAGATGATAAGGAAAGGTTTCCAGTTCAGGATGATGTTTCGCATTATCCCATCTTTTAATCAGTATTCCCTCTTTATCCTGCCAATGGAACCGATATCCAGCTAAATGCACAGTATCTTCAGCATGCTGACAGTACATGCTTACTTCAAGAAGGCTTTCGTCCACCAGTATCGCCCGCACTCTCAGATAGCCGTCGGTCTCAACCTCTCTTTTCTTTACGACTTGAAATCGCTCCACCACGGAGGACACGGTAAGAAGAAGAATGCATTCCTCCAGATAATCATGAATATTCATGCAGAAGGACTCTCAAGTATGTTAAGCCGATCCACTGACCGTTCATACATTTGGTACATGGCAGACCACTCGAAGTAATCCTCTTTATCCCCGAGAGCCCCTTTTTCAAACCTATCAAAAAAATCCTCAGAAGACATCTGATAAGTGCTTTCAAAACGGGAAAGTTCTTTTTTCAACATATTAACTTCCTCGATTGTTTTTCCCTTTTCATACTCGATGATCTTTCCAATAGATCGAGATAGGTATTCGTTCTGCAAACCCTTTTCAAAGATCTTGCCGATATTTTGAATTGTTCCTTTGGTAGTTGAAACCGCCTGCATATAATCTCCTTCCTAATATCTTTTTAATGGGAGTTCGTTGGGATCTTTAAATTTGGTGGTAAAAAGCAGGAACCGCTCTCTCTCATATATTCGAAGTAAGCACCCTGATTGGTGCCGGATTGTAAGGCCCACGATGTTTCAAAGTCAAGCAGGACTTTTGATGAGAGCCTCAAAAGTTTGTCCGCAGGTTTTACATTGTCCTTGTTCATCCAATTACGGTTTTTATATCAGATCGGCAAAGGTTTTTTCCATTTTGCGGAAACGGGAAACGCCCAGCCATAAAAAGAAGACAATTATGGCAAGACTGAGCAGGAAACCGGGAAGGTAAATGGGGCTGTTGCCGCTGAGGATGCACCAGCGGAAACCGTCGATTACCCCCACCATGGGATTGAGATTGTAAAGTAGTCGCCATTGCTCAGGTACAACCTTGCTGCTGAATCCTACCGGAGAAACGTAAAGCCCGAACTGCACCACAAACGGAATTATATAGCGAAAATCCCGGTATTTCACGTTGAGCGCGGTAATCCAGAGACCTGGTCCCAGGCTGGCCAACAGGGCTAGGATGATGAAGCCCGGCAGCAGCAGTATCTGCCAGCCCGGTGCGAATTGATAATAAACCATCATGCCGATCAGGATAACGAAACTGATGAGGAAATCGATGAAGGCGGTAACAAGGGTCGCCGCGGGAATGATCAAGCGGGGGAAGTACACCTTGCCGATCAGATTGGCATTACTGATCAGGCTGTTGGACGATTCAGAGAGGGCGTTTGAGAAAAGGGACCACGGGAGCATGGCGGCAAAAACCATCAGGGCGTAAGGGGCGCTGCCGTCGCTGGGAAGTTTGGCGATGCGGCCAAAAATTACGGTAAAGACTACCATCGTCAGAAAAGGCCTGATAATTGCCCAGAGAATCCCGATGATGGTCTGTTTGTAGCGCACCGAGATGTCCCGCCAGGCCAGGATCAGAAAGAGTTCCCGGTAGCGCCAGAGATCGGCCCAGTAGTTTTTCTCCGTCCGGCCCGGCTCGATGATGAGGACGGGCTCTTGAAAATGTATTGAAGATGATTCAGTCATTTATCAAATAGTGTTGAGGGTGATCCTTCTTTTCACTTTTTACTGCTTTATTACACAGCTCCGCTCCCTCGATTACAATAAATCGAGATGGCGGTTTTAAAACACTCCTATTACAGGGCCTTCACGACGACCTTTTCTTCTGTAACTTCAAGAGGCAAGGTCGGAATCATGATCACCATTGCAGTCAAAAACCAGAACGGTTCCATAACCCGGACAATAATAAACGTGTTGGCGCCGATGCCATGGGCGATCATCGCCCAGAATCCTGCCAAGTACCCCAGCGTCAGCCCCTTGTACAGGGAATCTGTTGTTTTGCGGTAGAGGTTATGGACATTGGTGTAGATCGACCGCAAAAGGTAAAAAAACACTAAAAGGCCTATAATGCCGGATTCGGCCAGCACCCGGGGATATTGGGCATCCAGAAAGCCATATCCGGTAATCCCGTAGCCGACAATAGGATGTTTAATAAAATCGGACGTTAAAACAATTTTCCAGGATGCGAGCCGAGCCGATGTAGAGGTATCTATCCTGGTTTTGCCAAGCTGGATTTGTCCCTCTTCGACAGGCTGGGTAAATGTAAACAGCGCCCTTTCCTTGACGTTTTGGGGAAGCACAAAAGGGGCCACCAGCACAATAACAATAAGGGGAATAATAAGGATTGCCTTCTTTTCGTTGAAATAAATCAGGGTCAGATACATCGGCGCCAGTGCAAGCCAGGAACTTCTCGAGAGCGTCGCCGCGAGAGAAACAATTATAAAAAAAAGCAACGTTCCTAAATAGAATCTTTGTTTTTTAGTAACGCTGTTGAGAAGCAACCCCAAGACAATTGACATGATCAAGACGAGATATCCGCCCAGGGTATTGGGCTCCCCTTCCGGGCCCTCGAAAGGCGCCGATACCCGGCCTCCGGCAGGAATCTGGACTATCGCGACAATGCAGACGATAAAGCAAACCAGGAGGATGGCAAACAAAAAACGCTCAAGTTTCTTTTTGTCATTAATCTGGGTGACGGCCATAAAGAAAACGATAAAATATTCAAAGTATTTTAAAACAAAGAAAACCCCGGACAGACCCCGGACCCTGCCGGCCATGTAGCCCATCAAGGTAGAAACGAGACAGATTGCGAAATAGTAACCGATAGCCCGATTCAAGGGGGTGTTGGCAAACAGGCCGAGTTCCTTTCTAATGGCGGTCTTAAAAAACCAGCTCAGGCCAATGACCACAAGCAGAAAATCGTCCAGCCTCAAGCTGATCCCCGCCCGCCCGCGACCCTGTACAACCTCCGAGCCGCCGACGGAAAACTGCGGGCCGAGAAGCATGGAGAAGATCAGAATGTAAAGGGCCAGTTCCGCATTTGCAAAACTGGCAACGGCAAGAACGACGCCTACTGTGATCGCAATCGCTGTTGTCGTCGAAAGTGTCACGAACATGGTTCCGGCGGCCATCGTAACCAAAATGACGATCGCCATGACAAAAACCATCCTCGGATCGAATCCCTGATTGTAGAGCTTCCCCATCAACACATCCCCTGTCGTCGCATTCCTGTAGCCCTGCCGGCAGCGCGTCTGCCCAAAGCAATTGTCACTGCTGTTTTATGCCGCCGCGCTCTCGTTCGACCGCCTGGAACTTCCTTTCAATATCCATGGGACGATATACGGGATCTTTGTACCTGACGAATTGATCGTACCAGACAGGCATGAAGTTGACAAGAAAACTGGCCGCGATGGCGATCAGCAAAATCACCAGCAGCCAGATAATGTTTCGTTTCCAGGCCTTCCTTCTCACGGTCCGCTTGAATTCACGCTCAAATTTTCGCTGCTGCTGCATGCTTTCCATGACTGCACTCTCATAAATGCGGTTTTTTCAAGCCTTTAACACGGTCACGCAACTTCTCGTATATTCTGACCAGCTTCTCCGGCAGCAGGGCTTTGAGCTTCTCTCGTTTGGTTTTGCGCCGTCCTGATTTTCCATAATCGCCATAATAGTAGTAGTACTTGTCCTCGGATGTGAAATCAGGGCTGATTTCGGCCTTCACGCCGTTGAGGACAATGCCCAGCATCTGCGCCTTGACATGATCGAGCTGGGATTTTGCCCTTCTCAGGGCGCCCCGGGCCACGCGGCCAACCTGATAGACGATAATTACGGCATCGGCCTTGGCACTCCAGACCGTCGCATCCGTCGCCGCAAGTACAGGAGGGGCATCAATAAGAACGAAATCGTAAGCGGCTTTCATCTGTATGAGAAGATCGGTAACTATTTTGGAGCTGATCAGTTCCGCCGGGTTAGGCGCGCCGGAACCGCTGGTCATCAGGAAGAGGTTGTCCAGCCCGGGGGTCAAGGTTACCTCGTCAATGGTCATCTTGCCAATCATCAGATCCGAGATGGAGCGAACAGCTTCCTTCCAGTCGTAATTGCCAAGAATGACATCGGTAAAACCAGGTATCTGCGCAATTCCGAAGGCCCTGGCAACCGTTGGCCTGCGGAAATCGCCGTCGACCAGCAGTACTTTATGGCCGGACTGGGCAAGGGTGATGGCCATATTGGAAATCACCGTTGATTTCCCCTCTCCTTGATATGTACTTGTAATTACTATTACTTTTGCTTCCTTTTCGATTGTCATAAAACTGAAATTGGTTCGCAGCGCCCGGTAATTTTCCGCAAGCGTCGAGGAGGGCAGAAAATGCGAAATCAATTGAAAATGCCTTTTTATGGACGCTTCACTGGCATCAGCGGGCATTCCCACCTTGATGCTGTCCCGCACATCCTCCAGATTCAAAAAAGGGATCATGCCGACCACCTTGGTCCCCAAAAATTCCTCGATTTCTTCAATCGCCCCGATGGAGGTATCGAAGGTTTCGATCAGAAACGCGAAGACAATCCCGAGCACCAGGCCGATGATCATTCCCAGCATGATGTTGGTTCCGACTTTGGTGGGATTAATGGGGGCAATGGGTTCAAGCGCCGGTTTGACTATCTGCACCTCATCCACCCTCTCCGCCTCGGAGATCAGGGCTTCCTGGTAGCGCTTTTCGATCAGCGTATAAACCTCCAGGGCGATGCTGCGCTCCCTCTCCAGACGAACGAGTTCCAACCCGATTTCCGGGACCTGCTGAAGAAGCCCCTGTTTTTGCGATATCTGAATCTTCAGGTCTTTCATATCATTATCGAGAGCCTTAGTCTGAGCCACAAGCTGTGACTGCATCGACTTGACGACTTCCCGGATTTGATTCTGCAGCTCTACAACCCGCGGGAATTTATCCGTGTAGCTCAAAAGGAGCATGTCTCTTTGCAGCAGCAACTGAACCAGATGCTCCGTCAAATCCCGATATCCCTGGGACATTCCGTCAAAATAATATATGGTTTCGGAGGTGATCGGCTTTGTCAGCGACTCCTGAAGCAGGCGCTCAATGGCTACTGCCCTCTGGGATATCGATTTTTGCCGGTCAAAAAGCTGGACAAGGCCGTCGATCTGGGCATTCAGGTTGCCGCCGTTTACATCCCCCAAAATGCGTTGATTCTTCTCCCGGAAATGCCGCACGGCCTCCTCGGTCTTATTGAGTTTCTCCAGCAGAGTAACCCTCTGGGATTCAATGAATTTTTTCGCTTCCACCGCCTTACGGTTGACGTCAACGGAATGCTGCTCCCGGTAACCCTGGGCTACGGCATTGGCAAGCCGCTGGGCGAAGAGCGGGTCGTTTGAGGTGGCGATGATATTGATCATATTGGCCGTAGCATCCAGCTCGGTATCAATTTTCCCCTTGAGATCGAGAATAATATTTATGTACTTGGTGTTATTCCGCACCTCTTCGGGGGTAACCGCCGGGGGGATGAACCCCAACTGTTTGGCAACCACCTCCATGATGTAATAGCTCTTGATCATCGCGGCTTGTGTGTCCAAAGAACCTGTGGATGTGCCATAGCCATAGCCCTGCGTATAAACGGTCTGCGCCGGTTCAAACTTTATTGTGGCGTTTGTTCTATAGATCGGGGTCGGTTTGGTCAGCGTCGCGGAGATGAAACTGAACGTGGTCATCGCCAGAAACGTAAAGATGATGATTAGTTTCCTTTTTTTGATGATACGCCAGTAATCTCTGATACTCAGGTCGTATTTGGTCATCGGGGTTCTCTCTTAGTATTTTCTGAATTCAGATCATTAAATCGCCGCCACTCAGAATTTTAGCCAGTTGGGATCCTTCATCCAGGCATCCCTGAACATCAACGGTGGCGCGCCAGTAGTCAGGAACCCCAGGAGCGGGTTGATATTCGCGATAAACTCGTTGATATCGCCGATCACCATTCGCGGCACATAGACCAGGTCGCCATCCTGGAGAGCAATGTTCTGCGCAAGGTCCCCCCGCTTGAGGATATCATCCAGATTTGCCGAAAGCACAATCGGTTTGCCATGGTTCTCGACATAGCCTCTGATAATTTTTATATCTTTTTTGACAGCGAGAGAGGTTGTGCCGCCGGTAAGCGACATCGCGGTCAACAAATCGCTTGCGTCCGAAAGGCTGAAGACGCCCGGACCGTTCACCTGGCCGAAGACAAATACCCTTCTGGCGAAAGTCGGTTCCTCGGTAACGGTTACCATATCGCCGTCATCAACAATGACGTTGTTACTCATATCGCCGCCAAAGAGGGCCTTGTAAAGGTTGAGCGTGTACTTTTTGCCCTTTCTGACCAGCTCCACCTTGCGCAGATCCCCGTTTCCGCCATAATTGTAGTCCGAACGCATAGAACTGCGCTGCGGGATGCCCGTGACGGGCCCTCCGGCCAGGTTGATCATATCGAGAATGGTCATTTTTCCTTTGATGGGATACTTGCCCGGCCCCGACATGCCCGTTCCCTGGATATTGTTGATTCGCCCAAAAATGAGCACTGCTTTGCTGTTATATTCCTTGACAAGAACATCCAACCGGGGATTTTTTATGTAATTTTTTACCCCGCTAATAAGAATCTGGCGCAGTTCTCGGACGGTATGGCCGGCGGCAGGAATATCATCGCCGTAACTATAGGTGATATTGCCGTCAGACCGGACAGTCACATTGAAGACCGTCTGCATGAAACCCTCCGCAGTTCCCAGCATCTGCTGACCAGCGGCATTTGAATAGGAAGAATAAGGCATCCAGTAGGTCAGAGTCAAAACATCCCCCGGCCCGATTATGTACTCCGAAATGCCGTTTTCCTCCTTGAAGACACTGTTTTGGGAGGTTTTAGTCAATTGCAGGATTGCCTCGGTCTCCTCCCTCGCCTGCTTTTCAGCAGCGGCTACCTCCACCGCCGGCGGTCGGTAATCTTTTACGGGAACACCCTTTATCACCCCGACCGACCCGCATGCGGAAAGAAGGCCCGCGAGCAGGCACATAAGCGCGCTGAAAAGCAGATTTCCCCTGGCCCTGGTCAATTTGATCTCTTTCATTGTCTGCCCTTATCCCCGTAAAACAAAAATAATGTGCGCAACAACCTCCCGTAATCTTCGAAAGTACCATAACATTCTGAATTTTTGATTTTTCGCATAACTTCTCTGCAGGAGGATATGGCGCGGCGGAAAAAAAATCCGGAATAAGAAACGGCTTTTCTCCCGCAGACCTCTACTCATCGCCAAATATACTAAAATGCTGCCGCCGCGAAAGCGCCGATTGTGTAAAAGAAGGGAAAGAAAGCTTTGCTCTCCAATGGTTAAACCAGACGGACAGAGCTTTTTCATTATCACCCCAGAAGATAAAAACGATGTGTAGCGTTCAACAATGGTCAGGCCCAAAAAAACAAATTTTTCTAACCCGAACCTCTTGGCCTCCTGAACGACAAAATCCCAATCTATCCGATCTTTGTGCGCGTTTATGGCATAAAAAATATCATAAATCAAGATAAGTCTGTCAAACGAATGGTTTATCCGCAAAGCGTGTTCGCACAGATAGACGACCTGGTGTTCCGGACAGAGGATGAGGACATCCGCGTCTGCTAACCGGGCGGGAATCGCCATTTCCCAGAGGCGCTCCGGATCGATATTTTCAGAGAACATGTACGCCGGAACCGAGGTGTTGACCGGGTGCCAGTGAATATGGATGTTGGGAAAGGATCCGTCGTCTTTCCGGTAATCAAGGCTGGCCAGATACCCCGGCGGGTTTTGGAGGGCCTCTTCCACAAAACTGTCGGCTGCCGCGTAACCAAGCTCCGCAAGCCAACTATCAACCCTGTAAACATCATTTTTGTGGACAAGGATGTCCGCATCTGACATCCCGCGAGTCGCAAAACTCGGATAACAAAGTTCGGCCAGGGCAATGCCTTTGAGGACTATAAAGGGGATGGTTTGCTCGTTAAATTTTTGAAATATCGGTTGAAGCGCGACCGTCGCAATCATGTTTCTCTTCAGATTGCCGTAATAAAGCTCCGCCAGTGAATGATAAGCCTCCTTCGGGATAAGATCGGCAAGATTGTGCCTTTCAATGTAATAAAAAAAGAGAAAGGCCACCCCTTCTTCCGCCAATAGATGAACAAAATCGCCCCAATTTCCCCTCTTGTCGATATCGGCGATAAGCGCCCTGACACTCTTTGGCGCCCCGGAATCGGTCAGGGCGGCCAAAATTTTAACAACAAGATTTTTTTGAATTCTGGGTTTCATATTACCTATGAGCCAATTGCAAAACCATTTGTCATTCCCGAAAGCGAAGCTTAATGTTCATAATGTCTCTATCGGGAAAGCGAAGCTTAATGTTCATAATATGGTTTTTCAAGCAGTTAGAACCAGATTATGAACATTAAACTTCGTTTTATGAACATTAAGCTCCGCTTTCCCGCTAAGAATCGTTGCGGGAATGACAAGAATGGGGAGTTTTGCAATTACCTCCTCTGGATAACTATCATTTCCGGATGATGCTGAAAATAACCATCTCTCCTTTTGGGTAGCCCGTAAAAAACGGACAACCCTTTGAAGAGCGCGGGACCTTGATGAAAAGATGGGACAACATAACATATAACCCGCATCCGGCAAAGGCAAAACGGGGACGGGGGTGTGCGACAAATTTATGGGTAGAGCAGTTTTTCACCCCTCTTTAGCAAAGAGGGGTTGGGGGAGATTTGATGGAGAATAAATATCCCTTTGCTTTTATTATGAATCCCCCCTGCCCCCCTTTTCCAAAGGGGGGATAAGTCTCTGCAAGTATATGATACCCACATTTTTGTCGCAGACCCCGGGGACAGCGTCATGATTGTCTCCGATAACGTTTGCCTTCTCAACACGTCTGGACAAAACAGGCCATTCTGGTGTATCTGAAGCGCCATGAAACAGCTTGTTAAACTATTTCCTTTCCTGAGGCCATACGCCAAAACCTCCCTGCTGGCGCTGGCGCTGCTGACGGCGCTGGTTTTTTTTGACCTGGCGATACCGCGTCTGGTGCAGCGGATTATCGATCAGGGAATCGGAGGAAAAAATCCCGGGATTGTCCTGAAAACTGCGCTTATCATGCTTGGGATTTCGCTTTTGAGTGCAATTTTCACGATCGGCAACAACTACTTCTCTGTATTGACGGGGGAGGGGGTGGCCTTCCGGCTGCGCGAGGCGCTATTCGCGAAGATTCAAACCTTTTCGTTCGCCAACCTCGACGAGCAGAAAACCGGCCAGTTGCTGGTGCGCATGACGAGCGACGCCGGCGCTCTCCAGCGCGTCGTGCTGATCACGCTCAGAATCGGCACACGCGCGCCCTTGCTGATGATCGGCAGCCTGTCGCTGATGATCAGCACCAACCCCGCGCTCGCCCTGACTATGCTGCCGCTGCTAATTATTACGTCCACAATCATCATCCTTTTTACCGTAAAAATGGAACCGCTCTTCAGCATTGTCCTGCGGCAACTAGATCGCCTCAACACCATCCTGCAGGAAAATATTGCGGGCATCCGGCTGGTTAAATCATTTGTCCGCGCCCCCCATGAGGAAAGGCGTTTTGAGGAGGCCAATGAAGCTTATACAGACCGATCAGTACGGTCCTTGCGGATCATCTCTACCATGTCTCCAATCCTGAAGCTGTGCATCAATGCCGGAATCGTGGTTGTCGTATGGGCGGGCGGCATCAGGTCGGTCGGGGGCGAGATGTCCGTGGGCGAGATCGTCGCCTTTACCAACTACCTGCTGACAACGATGATGCCGCTGATAATGCTGACCGTTCTTTCCAACGTCTGGGCGGGGGGCATCGCCTCGGCAAAGCGGATTGGCGAGGTGCTCAATACCGTCCCCGCCGTCGGCGACCAGCCGGACGCGCTCACGCTGGCCGGACCGGTTGCGGGAAAACTGGTTTTGGAGGATGTTTCGTTTTGCTATAACAGCGGAAAAGCGGAACCTGATCGTCACAAAGCTGGGATTGAAGATTACTCCGCGGAGCTGGATGTTCACAAAACGAATGCCGGCTTTAATAAAAACGAACCGGCTCTATCTGGCATAAGCCTGATTATCGAAGCCGGGCAAAAAGTGGCGATCCTCGGCGCAACCGGCGCCGGCAAAACAACGCTGGTGAATCTGCTGCCGCGCCTCTACGATGTCTCCTCGGGAAGAATCCTGCTCGACGGGACGGATGTCCGTAAAATCCGTCAGGATTCACTGCTGGCGCAATTCGGGCTTGTCCCGCAGGAAACTATCCTTTTTTCCGGCGCCATTCGGGATAATATCCGCTACGGCAATCCCCAGGCAAGCGACGAGGCAGTGGAAAAAGCTGCCCGGATCGCCCAGGCGCACGAATTTATTCTCAATCTTCCCGCAGGTTACGACACGCATGTGGAAGAGCGGGGCGTCAACCTCTCCGGGGGGCAGAAACAGCGGCTCGCGATCGCACGGGCGCTGTTGACCCGCCCGGCGATCCTGATTCTTGACGACAGCACCAGCTCTGTTGACGTAGAAACAGAGACCAAAATTCATGCGGCGCTGGAGAGCAGCGACTACCGCCCCACGACAATTATCGTCGCGCAGCGGATCAGCACCGTATTGAAGGCGGACAAAATCGTGCTTCTGGAACAGGGACGTATCGCCGCCGAGGGCACGCACACCGAGCTGATGCAAGGCAGCGCCATTTACCGGGAGATTTATCAATCCCAGCTTGGCAACGGTCTTGAAAGCGAAGCTTAATGTTCATAAAACTGGAGGGACGCGCTCCGTCGCGTCCGCAACCGTCGGAAAAAAATCATTGCCTATACATAATTTATGCACGCATTTTATGTGAAAACAGAATTTATACCAATAATATCGCTGAGTTACATTGTGATGTTATTGGGGCTTTCGGCAAACGCCCCAGACGCGACGGAGCGCGTCCCTCCAATGTTCATCCTTCTTTGCGACGGCGCGCCGTCAGGTGAGTTTCATGTGAAAGAGGTTCGGTAAGGGGTATTTTTAGATGAGAATTCCGTATCAAGGCCGGGCGACCGGAAGAGCCCACGGCGCGCTATCCCGCTACGGCAAGGCGTTCAGAGGCAAAGTCGAGAAGGCGCAGGATCCCCGCCACTCCCTGAGGAGGCTGTCTTCCTATCTGTCACCTTACCGCCTTCAACTGATTGTCGTCTGCGCGATTATCATAATCTACACCATCCTCGGGTTGGTTGGCCCTTATCTGATGGGCATGGCAATAGACAAGTTTATTGCTGTCAAAAAACTCTCCGGACTGAGGGAAATAGCTCTTTTGATGCTGCTCGCCTACGTCCTCGAAAATCTACTTCATGGTCTTTCAGCCTGGATGATGGCCGATATTTCGCAGCGGGCCTTGAAGAAACTGCGCGGCGAGATGTTTTCCCATCTGCAGCGGCTGCCGCTTAGTTTTTTCGACAACAACCCGGCAGGCGAGCTGATGAGCCGCCTGACCAACGACATCGACGCCGTCAATCAGACGGTCTCCCAGAATTTCACCTCGCTTTTTGCAAGCGTCCTGTCGCTGGCCGGAATAATCATCGCGATGTTTGCGCTGAATTTCTGGCTGGCGCTGGTCTCCCTGCTGATCATCCCGATAATCCTCGTGTTTGCCAATTTTATCGCCCGCTATACGCGTCGGGGCTTCCGGGATCTGCAAAAACATCTCGGGGAATTAAACGGGGTGATGGAGGAGGCGATCAGCGGTCAGAAGGTGGTAAAAACCTTCGGGCGGGGTGAAACGACGCTGGCGACTTTTCGCCGCAGCAACGAGGCGGTGTTTCATGCGGCTGTTTCGGCAAACGTCTATGCCATGCTGCTGATTCCACTGACAGGCGTTCTCGGCAACTTCTTTATCATTGCGCTGGCGGGCTTCGGCGGCTGGCTGGCGCTGGGAGGCTTGGTCAGCGTCGGCGTTATCGCAACCTTCATCAACTACGCACAGAACTTCATCAGCCCCTTGCGTCAACTCGCCGGCATGTATAACTCGATCCAGGCCGCGCTGGCCGGGGCAGAGCGGGTCTTCGAGATCCTCGACACGCCACCCGAAGCGGATGAGGCCGCGGGGGCCGCACCGCTTGGTTCGCTTACGGGGGATGTCGCCTTTGAAGATGTAAGTTTTGGATATAATAAGGGAAATAATATTATAAAGGAAATGACCTTCACAGCCAGAAACGGGGAAACGCTGGCCCTGGCGGGGCCGACCGGCGCCGGCAAGACAACCATCATTAACCTCTTGACAAGATTCTACGAGGTGGATAAGGGTCGGATCACCATTGAAGGCAGGGACATCCGCACCATCGGCAAGGCCGATCTGCGCCGTCAACTGGGCATAGTGTCCCAGGATACCTTCCTTTTTTCCGGAACGGTGCTGGAAAATATCCGGTACGGCCGGCTTGCGGCAACCGACCAAGAGTGCATGGAAGCGGCAAAGCTTGCCGAGGCCGATCCCTTTATCCGCCAGCTCCCCAATGGCTACGAGACCGGCCTCTCCGAGCGGGCCGGCAATTTAAGCCAGGGACAGCGGCAGCTTTTATCGATCGCCCGGGCGATTCTCGCCGCTCCGGCCATCCTGATCCTGGACGAGGCCACAAGCTCCGTCGATACCCGCACCGAGATCAGGATACAGACAGCGCTTTTGAGGCTCATGCAGGGGCGCACCAGTTTTGTGATCGCCCATCGCCTGAGCACCATCCGCGACGCCTCTCAACTGTTGGTAATCGACAAAGGAGAAATAGTGGAACAGGGGACGCATCAGGAACTGCTTGGCAAAAAAGGGCTGTACCACCGCCTCTATCTCAGCCAGTTTTATAATAAATAAAGGAGAAAGCACATGGCAATCGATCCCAACAAGGTTATTTACTCGATGATTGGAGTGGCAAAGTTCTACGACAACCGCCCGGTTTTGAAGGACATCTACCTGTCCTATTTCTACGGCGCGAAGATCGGGGTGCTGGGGCTAAACGGCTCCGGCAAAAGTTCGCTGCTCCGGATACTGGCCGGCGTCGATCACGATTTCAACGGGGAGACGATCCTTTCCGCCGGCTACACGGTCGGCCTGCTGGAGCAGGAACCCCAGTTAGACAACACAAAAACGGTCCGCGCGATAGTTGAAGAAGGCGTGCAGGACACGGTAAATCTCGTCAATGAATACAACGAGATAAACGAAAAATTCGCCGAGCCGCTGTCCGATGAAGCAATGACGAAACTGCTCGACCGTCAGGCAACCGTCCAGGAACGTCTTGACGTCCTCGATGCCTGGGACCTCGATTCCCGCCTCGAAATGGCGATGGACGCCTTGCGCTGCCCGCCCGGCGACACGCCGGTGAAACTGCTTTCAGGCGGCGAGCGCAGGCGGGTCGCCCTCTGCCGCCTTTTGCTGCAAAACCCCGACATCCTGCTCCTCGACGAGCCGACCAACCATCTCGACGCCGAATCCGTCGCCTGGCTGGAGCATCACCTGAATTCCTACGCCGGCACCGTCATCGCCGTCACCCACGACCGCTACTTCCTCGACAACGTCGCCGGCTGGATCCTCGAGCTGGACAAGGGGCAGGGAATTCCCTGGAAGGGGAACTACTCCTCCTGGTTAGAGCAGAAGCAAAACCGTCTGCGTCTCGAGGAAAAGACGGAAAGCGCCCGTCAGGCAACCCTCCAGAGGGAGCTGGAGTGGATCAGAATGTCGCCGAAAGGAAGGCACGCTAAAGCCAAGGCCCGGATCAGCTCGTATGAAAACCTCCTCTCCCGGGAAACGGAGGAGCGGGCAAAGGATCTGCAGATCTACATTCCGCCCGGGCCGAGGCTGGGGAAACTCGTCATCGAAGCCCAGGGCGTCAAGAAATCCTTTGGAGACCGGATACTTGTCGAGAACATGACCTTCAGCCTGCCGCCCGGCGGGATCGTCGGCATTATCGGGCCGAACGGCGCCGGCAAGACCACCCTCTTCAAGATGATCATCGGCCAGGAAACACCGGATTCCGGGACAATCCGTGTCGGCGAAACGGTCAAACTGGGCTATGTCGATCAGAGCCGGGACATCCTCGATCCGGAAAAGACGATCTGGGAGACGATCTCGGAGAAGCAGGAGGTTATTGTCCTTGGAGATCGCGAGGTAAATTCAAGGGCTTATGTGTCGCGGTTCAATTTTTCCGGAACCGATCAGCAGAAAAAGGTGGGCCGCATCTCCGGCGGCGAGCGGAACCGCGTCCATCTGGCGAGGATCTTGAAGGAGGGGGCCAACGTCCTTTTGCTCGACGAACCGACGAACGACCTCGACGTCAATACGATGCGGGCCCTCGAAGAGGCGCTGGAGAATTTCGCCGGCTGCGCGGTGGTCATCAGCCACGACCGCTGGTTTCTCGACCGGATCGCGACGCACATCCTCGCCTTCGAGGGGGACAGCGCCGTTGTCTGGTTCGAGGGGAACTATTCCGAATACGAAGCGGACCGCAAGGCGCGCCTCGGCGCGGCGGCAAGCCAGCCCCACCGGATCAAGTACCGGCAACTTACGAGAATCTGATTCTTTTTAACACATGAGGTAATTGTTCTTCAAGCCCACGCTGCCTGGGGGGTCTACGACAAAAATGTGGGTATCATATACTTGCAGAAACTTATCCCCCCTTTGGAAAAGGGGGGCAGGGGGGATTCATAATAAAAGCAAGGGGATATTTATTCTCCATCAAATCTCCCCCAACCCCTCTTTGCTAAAGAGGGGTGAAAAACTGCTCTACCCATAAATTTGTCGCACACCCCTGCCTAGGCGCAATCCTAAAGCGGCCTCAGCAAATTCCCGAGTTTGGCTATCAACTGTTCCGTGTTTTCCCTGCGGGCAGGGATAAAGGGCGGCCGCACGTTTCGCCAACGCGCATCTCCCCTCTGCAGGGCAAGCATCCCTTTCATCGCCGGAATGGGGACATACTCTTCTACCGTCTTGCGAAACGCCACTATTTCATTGTTGACCCGGTCCAGATCATCGGATTTTGCACCACTGGCCACATCAAACGCGTAACGAATCGCCGCCGGGTTGACATTGCAGGTAGCGGAGATGCAGCCCATCCCGCCCTGCTCCATGCCCACCCGCAGAAAAAGCTCGGAGCCGGGAAAGACCGAGATGCCGGGGGCGGCAGCAATAACCGCCTTGGTATTCTCAAAATTTCCGGAACTGTCTTTGTAGGCAAAGATCGTCTCGGGGAAATCCCGGGCCAACCGGCCAGCCAGGGCCGGGGAGAACCCTATTCCTGCCAGGGGGGGAATATGATACATGCAGATTCTGAGCATGGGACGATCAATCGACTTAATCAACCAGACAAAGTAGTTATACAACCCGTCATCACTGGCATTTTTATAAAAGAATGGCGGCAGGACCATCACCGCCTTGCACCCGCGATCTATCGCGTGGCGGCACAGCGTGACAGTTTCGGGAAGATTGCAAAGACCGGTCCCCGGCATCAACGCCGCGGGGTCAATCCCCCCGTCAATAAGCGCGTCCACCGCCGCCAACCTTTCCGCCACAGACATGCTGAGCGCCTCGCCGGTAGTGCCGAAGGGGGCGAGATAATGGATGCCCTGGTCAAGCAGCCATTTTGCGTGACTGAGGTACAGATCGGCGGCAATGCTCAGATCGTCGTTGAAAGGGGTTAGTATGGGCGTCATCACGCCTGTCGTTTTGGTTTTTTTCATTCTGCCAGCAGCCTCCTTTTTTCCATCATGTCGTTCGCCAACTCTCCCGACCGTCTGTTCTTTGTGCAATGGGACGTCTTAACTTAATCTTGAACTTCGGGCGATCGTCGTTCGAAGACTGTCATATGGTTCCTATTTCTGTCAAGAGCAAACGAGAACTGTCGGCTTTTCCTGCGCTAAAAAAACTTTTTTCTCCTCCCTCAAAACGCCTTTACGAAAATGATTTTGCCGTCTTGCGGGGCGTAGAAATCTTCAAGGAAGGCCGCCTCGCGATAACCGCACGCCGTGTAGAACAGGCGGGTCGGTGCGTATTGGGGGCGGGAGGAGGTGTCCACGTAGATGCGTTGCGCTCCCCTTGCGGCCATGACTTGCTCCGCGGCCTCCAGCAGCGCCCGGCCGATTCCCCGGCCCTGCCCCGACGGGTGGACAGCTATCCAGTAGAGGTCAAAGCTGTGCACGGTCCCCGGGATCGGCCCGAAACAGGCATAGCCGACAAGACGGTTTGTCTCTTCGGCGAGAAGAAAAAAATAGCCGCTGCTTTCGCCTTTTTTAAGTCGCTCCTCAACAAGTTCCCTGGCGATGTCGATCTCCTCGGTCGAGAAAAATCCGGTCGCCGCGACCAGCAGGCCGACGGCGTCCCTGTCTTGTCGGCGCACCTCGGCACGGTATGTGATTTTCTTTTCCTGCATAAATAACTCACGCTGCATCATTGATTATCCGCGAGAGCACCTCGGCGTGGCTCATTTTGAATTGGGCCGCGGCCGCGAGAAATCCCGCGTCCGGCGAGAGACAGGGATTGGCGTTCACCTCCAGAATCCACGGGCGCCCAGCGGCGTCCACCCGGAAATCAACACGGGCGTAACCCCGCAGCTCAAACAGCCGCCAGCATGCGAGCGCGAGTTCCTTCAGGCGCGCCAGCAGCGGGGCGTCGCTTTGAGGAAAGGCAAAGCTTCTCGCCGTTTCGGCATACTCGAACGACTTCTCCTCCCACTTTGCCCTATAGCCGACAACCCGCACCTTGCCCAGCGGGTAGCCATCAAAGCGTATCTCCGCCGGTGGCAAAACCAACGGATCCCCTTGTTCCGGAAGAGGGGCAGCGCCTCCCGCGGAGTCTTCCCCTTTACATTTTGGCGTTGGATTTTCTCCGGCTATCAGCGACACGTTGAACTCCCGGCCTTCGATGAATCTCTCGGCAAACCAGCTCCCGCCCAGAGTCTTTCCCCGGGCGGCCATCTCCTCAATAATCTTCGTTTGATCCGCGGCGAAAAACACGGATTCCTCATCAAGGCCCACCGAGGCGTGTTCCCAGAGCGACTTGACGATCCATGTCCCTTGGCCTGTCGTCATTTTTGGTTTTTCACTCTCGGAAACCCAGGGCGGCGTCGGCAAGCCTGCCCCGGCAAGAGTTCTCTTCGCGAGCAGTTTATTGGAGGTGAGAAACATTGCCTCCGTCCGCACTCCGGTGTAGGGAATCCCCAGCGCATCGAGCAGAGCCGGAGCCAGATGGATCAGACTGCCCTTGCCCGAGAGCGACTCAACCAGATTGAAGACAAGCGACGGTCTGATATTTGACAGCTTCTGCAGGGACTCTTCAAGGTTCAGGGAGACGGAAACGACGCACGGTTCGTGCCCGAGCCGGGCAAGAGCGTCGGAGACGAACGCAACCTCGGCGAGCCCATCCTGTTCATCCGGGCCCGCCCCTTTTGCAACTTCTCCGTGCATTATCGCTATCTTCATCTTAGAAGCTCTCTTTTCTCGCCATCTTACGTCATTTTCGGACGAATGCAGAGCCGGCCTTTTTTGGCCCTGCCCAGTAAAAGAATTTACATTACTTTTTTACGGGACCTGCCATTGCGGTGCTCACGCAGGAGAAAATCTGCTTGCTCACAGACGCTTCAGCGCGGAGTTAACAATCCCGGATATCAACTCCTGATAGGAGACGCCGGCAAGGTCGCAGAGAATCGGCAAATCCGAATGCCCTGGCCGCAGTCCGGCGAGCGGATTTACCTCGATGAAATTGGGAACCCCGTCGGCGTCAGCGCGCAGGTCAATCCGCCCGCCGTCGCGACAGCCTAACCCGCGCCAGGCTGCAAGGGCCGTTTTTGCGGCGGCAGCGGCGATTTCATCCTTACCCAGGCGATATTCGATACGCCCTTTCCACGCTTCCTTGTTTGCGTAGGAGTAGATATCCTGTTTTGCCTTTTTAGTAAAAAGCACCTCCATCACCGCGGGAACGTACGCGTTCGCACCAGTGCCGATAATGCCGACGGTAAATTCCCGTCCCGGCAGAAAGGACTCTACGAGAACGGGCTGTTGGAAATTTGCCAGCAATGCCGAGCAGACACGCACAAGCTGCTTCTGTTCGCTGATTTTCGAGGCGGCGGTGATCCCCTTGCCCGTGCCTTCGGCGACCGGTTTGGCAAAGAGCGGAAACGCCATTTGCAGCGCCTCCGCTTCCAAAACGGTCTCGACAACGGCGAAATCCGGGGTCGGAATCCCGAGGTCGCGGATTACGCGCTTGGTCATTCCTTTGTGCAGCGTCAGCGCCAAGACAAGCGGATCGGAGAAGACACAGGGAATATCCCAGGCCTCGAGCAGTGCGGGTATCTGCGCCTCCCGACCTGCTCCCCTGAGCCCTTCGGCAATATTGAAGACTAAATCCCACCTCTCTCCGGCAACCAGCCGCGGGGCAAGCATCCGGATATTGCCGATTGGCTCTGTATCGAAGCCCAAGGCCCGCAGAGCCCCCTCGATCGCCGCGATCGTCTCCGGACTGTCAAACTCCGCCGTTGCTTCGTCCGTAAAACCCGCGGCTCGGTAGTCATCCCGCAGGTCGTAGGTTATCCCGATTTTCATTTAAAAACAGCCCTTTATAATTATTAATGCCCTTTGGACTAACACGGCGTTCCGCCGGTATGAATCTTTACAGTAACTACTCTGGTTGTTTAGACTGTAATCTGTTGGGACTGCGCAAATGACCCCAACCCACCTAAACACCTGCAGACTATCCACCTGAGCAGTTACCCTTTACAATGAAATATGTTGCACCGGCGAAAACCGGTGCAGATGGCGTGGCAGAACTGGTTCGCGGCTTTCACCGGTGTGACTCTTTGCCTTATCTCGGGAGAATGTCGCCGGCATCAATGTTTCACGTGAAAAAGCATCCGTTTTCACCCTTTATCCGGGAAAAATGGCCGTGCTTCTGATGATTTGCGGCAACTTTTCCGAGGGGAAATTGCCGCTTGGCAAAGTTGCCGTCCTGCTTCAATGCTTCAACGCAGTCAAGTCGGGTGAGTCGCCCCAATGATCCGGATAGCGAAAGAGGCGCCCCTCATAATTGCGCAGCAAAAGATAGCCGTCTTCGCGACCCGCGACATATTCCGGGAGAAGCGGCACCTTCCCGCCGCCGCCGGGGGCGTCGATCACGTAGGCGGGAACAGCGTAGCCGGAGGTAAACCCCCGCAGCCCCCTTATTATCTCAATCCCCTTGGCAACCGGCGTCCGAAAATGGGACGAACCGACAATAGGATCGCACTGGTAAAGATAGTACGGTTTGACTCGCAGCTTGAGCAGGCCTTGAAATAATTTTTTCATCGTCTCAATATCGTCATTTATCCCGGCCAGGAGCACGGTCTGGCTTCCCAAAGGAATACCTGCATCGGCGAGGCGCTCGCAAGCCCTTGCGGTATCCTGAGTCAGCTCGTCCGGATGGGTCATGTGGATGCTGAACCACAGCGGATGATAACGCCTGAGCATCTTTACCAGCGCCGGCGTGATCCGCATCGGCAAAACCGCCGGGATCTTGGTACCTATTCTGATTATTTCCAGATGGGGTATCCGCCGCAGATTGCTCAAAAGCCATTCCAACTGCTCATCGGCCAATGTAAGCGGGTCTCCGCCCGACAGCAGTACATCCCTGATCTCTGGATGCGCGGCTATATAGGCGATCCCCTGCCGCCATCTGGCGTCAATGGAGTCGCTGTTTTCACGGCGCCCGACACTCCGCGAGCGCGTGCAGTAGCGACAGTAGGTTGAACACGCGTTCGCAACCAGAAACAAAACCCGGTCGGGGTAGCGGTGGACAATGCCCGGCACTGGGCTTGTCGCATCCTCGTGGAGCGGATCGTCTTCCTCTCCGACGCTGCGAAAATTTTCCCAGGCGGAAGGGACAACCGTCCGGCGCAAAGGCTGAAGAGGGTCAATTGGATCTATTAGACTCAGGTAATACGGTGTTATCGCAAGCGGCAAAGAGGCGGAAATGCCGCTAAACACCTGACGCTCGTCGTCGGAAAGAAGGAGCATCTTCTCCAGCGATTTTACGTCGCGGATGCAGTTGCGCAACTGCCAGTGCCAGTCATTCCACTCTTGTTTGGTTGTGTGGGGGAAAAAATGTCTTCGGAAGGCCCTTTGTCTGCTGTTTCCCTCCGCAAAAGCAAGCGGCGCCGGGATGCCTGGCAATAAAGGGGCTAACGGGGTGTTTATAGAAAGGTCAATGCGTCTGTCCGTTTGCCTGTGATGTTCGGTGCGGTTGCCTGGAGGCTCCGCATCTTCCTCTAAAAGTGACTCGTCTTCCATTTTTTTAAGCCTCCTGTATTTTTTCCTTGTAAAAGGTCCTTTTTATTTTGAACCGGGAAGTGTTTCCCGATCCCCATCCTTCGTTCATTTATCTGTAAATATCAAAACGATACATCTACTATCCTTGTGTGGCGCACTACGCTTTTTGCATATCCCTGTCAAGAAAAATTTACGGATATTTCCGCGCCAGAAAAATAGAGAGGATATTCACCGCCAATCCTGCTCCAGCGCAGGCATAATGTGCCCTCCCAACGGTCGATCAGGCGTTGCTCTTTGCCAAAGCCTGCAATATCAACATTGGTCTTTATAGCGACATCTATCCTTTGCGAAGCGCTTGCTCATTTGCAAGAAAATTTCCCGTCAAATTGTCTTGACACGCCCTATGCTACTTCATAAACTGCCGTCGCCAAGAGGAGGCCATTTATGACGAAGAAGTTTAATGTCCATCATGCGAATCAAGCAGGACCGAGTCGTTCTCAAGCGGTCATGTTTATCGTCATGCTGGGGGTGGTGAGTCTCTTTGCCGACATGAACTATGAAGGCGGCCGCAGTCTGTCCGGCCAGTATATCAACCTGCTGGGGGCAAGCGCCTTTGCCCTTTCCTTGGCCGCCGGGCTGGGGGAATTCCTCGGTTACGGGCTGCGATTTTTTTCCGGAGTTCTGGTCGATAAAACAAAAAGCTACTGGTTTATCATGTTTACCGGCTACGGCATCCAGCTTTGCGCCCTGCCGGCTCTGGCCCTGACTGGGGATTGGCGCTGGGCGGTGGCGTTGCTGCTTCTGGAACGCATCGCCAAGGCCTACCGCAAGCCGGCTGGCGACGCCGTCTTGGCATACGCCTCTTTTGCGCCAGGCAGGGGCTTCGGCTTCGGTCTTCATGAGGCGATGGATCAGATCGGCGCCTTCCTGGGACCGGCCCTGCTTTCAGCCCTGCTTTTTTTCAACAAGGACGGGGCTGGCCTGGGCGGACTCCGGTTGGGGCTGTTGCTGCTTTTTGTGCCGGCTGCCGGTGCGGTGCTGGCCCTTGCGGTGGCCCGCCACTTTTTTCCCCATCCGGACCACTTTGAATTGCCGGACAAAGCCCCGCTCATCGGAACCGCCGGCATCTCCCGGGGCCTCTGGATCGTGATCATCGCCGCAGGCTTTCTGGCTGCGGGGATCACCGATTTTCCGCTGATTGCCTTCCACCTTAACAAAACTGGAAATTTCCCGGCAGCGGCCATCCCCCTGCTGTACGCAGGCTCTATGGCAGTGGACGCAGCCGCAGCCCTGCTCCTCGGAAAATTGTACGACAGGCTCGGGTACCCGGCGCTGCTTATTCTGTTTGTCGTGGAAATTTTCACGGCGCCACTGCTTTTTCTGGGCGGGACGACGGCTATTGTCGTCGGGATGACCCTATGGGGTGTCAGTATGGGCACACAGGAGTCAGTGCTGAAAGCGGTCATTGCCGATCGCTCCGCCAAAGACTATCGGGGACGGGCGTTTGGACTGTTTCAGACCGTGTTCGGCGCCTTCTGGTTTGCCGGAAGCTCCCTGCTGGGATGGCTTTACGGGGTCAGCATTCCCGCCTTGGTTGCTGCCTCGGTTGCTTTACAGGGAATCGCCCTGATATTGTCAATCGCCGCGGGGACAGTGTTGAAAAAGGAGGAGAACTGATGACTATGGATGAACCTTTTGAACAGGGGCCGATTCGTCCGCCCAGCGAGGCCAACAGCCTGCTTTTGCGTCTTACCCGCAACTGCCCGTGGAACCGTTGCGCGTTTTGCCGCAGCTACAAGGATGCGCGTTTTTCGCTCCGGGGTTTTGAGGATATCCGCCATGACATCGACAACATGGCGGCAATTGCCGACAGGCTGCGGACCCTTTCCGTTCGCGAAGGGGAAAAGGGGCGTATTTCTGAAGAAATAATACGAATGGTTTGGGATCATCACCCTTTCTATGGCGAATACGAACGAACGCTTGCCATGTGGCTCTATTACGGCGGGGAGTCCGTATTTCTGCAGGATGCGGACTCCCTCGTGATGAAAACGGACGATGTCATAACCATCCTCCAATACCTGTGCCGCACCTTTCCCTCCATCCGCAGAATCACGACCTATTGCCGCTCTCATACCGCCGCACGAAAATCCGTTGCCGAGCTGCAGGGCCTTAAGGAGGCCGGCCTGACCAGAATTCATGTGGGCTTGGAAAGCGGTTCCGACAGGGTGTTGAAGATGATCAACAAAGGCGCGACCGCGGCAGTGCACATCGCAGCGGGAACCAGGATTAAGGCCGCCGGGATTTCGTTAAGCGAGTATGTAATCCCTGGTCTGGGCGGAATGGATTATTCCCGGGAAAACGCCTCCGAGACAGCAAGAGTTATAAACGAGATCGATCCGGATTTTGTACGCCTGCGCACCTTGCACGTTGTGCAGGGAACACCGCTTGCGGAAATGATGCAAAAGGGGGTGTTCACACCGCCCGGCGACGAGAACATTCTCCGGGAAATTCGCGAATTCATTTATTGTTTAACTGGCATCGGTTCGACAGTAGTCAGTGATCACATCCTTAACCTGCTGGAGGAGGTGCAGGGCAAGATGCCGGATGACAAAGAGAGGATACTGAATGCAATAGATCGATATTTTGCCCTTTCCGAAGAAAAACGGCGGATATTCCGTCTGGGGAGAAGAAGAGGCCTTTACAGGAATCTGGACGATTTATCTGCTGGCCAAACCTATCAGGAATTGCAGGAAACTGTGGATTATTATGAAAAGCAGGGCAAAGGGTTTGCGGACAAAAAAATATCCTCCATCATGAACGACTATATCTGACGCAAAATATGAGTGCATTTTCCTATAATGAGGCATCACGAAGGCATCCGCAACTATCCGGCGAAAAGGCCAGTCAATAAGTGCATCCTCTCCGCGCCACTGCAACCTTTGCTCGCAGGGATTGTTTTTTCGTCAATAACTGTCTGGCAGGATTACTGTGAATGCCTGTATTCGCGCTTTTTTATCGCAACAAGCAGCGCCGTAATCGCCGCATCTGTTATGCCGGGGATACGCCCCGCCTGACCGATGGTAGCCGGAGCGACGCGGGTGAACTTCGCCTGCAGTTCGTTTGACAACCCGGGGACGGCGGCGTAATCAATATCTGCCGGGATAGTTACCCCGTCGAAGCCCTTCCTTTTTCTGATTGCTTCCTGCTGTCTTTGTATATAGCCCTCGTATTTTGCCTCAATTTCGATCTCTTTTTTCACGAAGCAGTCCGGAATTTCCTCCCAGCCCGCAAAGCGAGAAAGGTCATCATGGGACACTCCCTCGCGTTTGAGCAGTTGAAACAGTGTGACCGGATTTTTAATCGGAGCCGTGTTCAACTCCGTCAGAACCTTTTGCGTCTCCTCAGTGGGAAAAATCCGGGCGGAAGAGAGCCGCTTGATGCCGCCGGAAATGCGGCTGATGTTATCCTGCTGCTGCTTGTATTCTTCATCTGTTATCATCCCCAATTCGTGGCCTTTTCCCGACAGTCGGATCGTGGCGTTGTCTTCGCGCAATAAAAGACGGTATTCAGCGCGGGAGGGGAACATCCTGAACGGTTCATCCACGCCGCGCGTAACGAGATCGTCCACCATCACCGCCAGATACGCCTCGGACCTTTCCAGGATGAAGGGGGGCCGTTTCTGCACCGCGAGCGCCGCGTTGACGCCGGCCCAGAAACCCTGACCGGCCGCCTCTTCGTAACCGGAGGTGCCGTTTATCTGGCCGGCCAGGTAGAGGCCGGCAACCATTTTTGTCTCCAGCGTCAATTTTAGTTGGGTTGGCTGGACAAAGTCGTATTCAATCGCATAGGCCAAACGCATGATCTCCGCCTCTTCCAGTCCGGGAACGCTGTGGACGATCTCTTCCTGCAACGCGGGAGGCAGGCTGTTGCCCAGCCCTTTTGCGTAAATTTCCTCGGTTTCGATTCCCTCCCGCTCCAGTACAACGGGATGGCTTTCCTTGCCGGAGAAATGCATCACCTTGTCCTCCAGAGACGGGCAGTAGCGGGCGCTGACGCCGGTAATAGCCCCGGAATACAACGGAGAAAGATGGATGTTGGCGTGGATCAGCCGATGGGTTGCCGCGGTCGTCGCCGTAAAAAAAGAGGGCAGGCGCTCGGTGCGGAGCCTTTGGGTGCGAAATGAAAACGGTTCCGGATCGGGATCGCTGTCCTGGCGTACGGTTTTAGAAAAGTCTATCGTGGAGGCCTTCAGACGCGGGGGAGTGCCAGTTTTAAACCGTCCCATTTCAAAACCGAGCGATTTCAGGCAGGCGGAAAGCTCCAGGGAGGCAATTTCGCCGGCCCGCCCCGCCTGATAGCGGACGTCGCCAATATGAACCAGTCCGTCCAGGAAGGTACCGGTCGTGATCACGACCGCCTTTGCCCTGTAAAATACGCCAGGTTGATCCACAACACCGCAAATATCCCCGTCTTCTACAATGAATTTTTCCACGAGCCCCTGGCGGAGGTGAAGATGCGGCGTCTTCTCCAGGACGGACTTCATTGTCAGACGATACAGCTGCTTGTCGCACTGAAAGCGGGTAGCCTGCACCGCCGGCCCTTTGGAGGCGTTCAAGCGGCGGAAATGGACAGCGGTCTGGTCGGCAATACGTCCCATCTCGCCGCCGAGGGCGTCCACCTCCTTAACGATCTGGCTTTTGGCCAATCCGCCGATCGCCGGGTTACAGGGCATAATCGCAAGCGAATCAAGACTGATGTTGAAAAGCAGCGTCTCGCAGCCCAGCCGCGCCGCGGCGAGCGCGGCCTCGCAGCCTGCATGGCCGCCGCCTATCACAATTACGTCATACTCCCTGCTCATTGGTCTTTCTGTCTCCCCGCGCAATTGTCTTTCAAGTCATCATCTGCAACAGCATTTCCCCCTTACTGACCCGCTCTTCTGCAGACCCTTGTCCAATCCACCCTTGCAGTTCGACCGTTAATCTACTATGATCCCCCCAACGAACGCAACCAAAAAGGAAAAACGTGCCTAAGCCTGCTTTCTGGAAGAATAATAAACGTTATTACGATCTCAAGAGTTACTGGAAAAACCTCTTCGGCGTCCCCGTGCACAAGCTTATCATCGATGCCGGGCTCACCTGTCCCAACCGGGATGGGAAGGTTGCCCGCGGGGGTTGCACTTATTGTGACGGACGGGGATCGGCCCTGCGTCAGGCTGGGTCTCTGCCTTCAGTAGGCGAGCAGCTTCGCCAGGGAAGGGAGTTTTATGGCCGGAGTACCCAGGCGAAGAAATTTATCGCCTATTTTCAGACTTTTACAAACACCTATGCCCCCGTGGAAACGCTTCGTAAACTTTACGACGAGGCGCTGGCCGGAGATGACATTATCGGCCTGGCGATTGGAACCAGACCTGATTGCGTGCCGTCTGAAACGATTGCCCTGATCCGTTCTTACGCACAGCTTCATCATGTCTGGCTGGAGCTTGGCCTCCAGTCGATCCATGACCGGACATTACAGGAAACGAACAGGGGCCATGATGCGGACACCTTCCGTGATGCGGTCGCCCGCGCGGCCGGCGCTCCGCTTCTGCTCTGCGCTCATATCATTGTCGGCCTTCCCGGCGAAACAAGGGCGATGATCATGGAAACGGCGCAGGCGATCGCCGAAATGCCGCTACAGGGGATAAAAATACACTCGCTCCTTGCGCTGCAGGGGACTCCAATAGGCAACCGTTTTCAGCGGGGAGGGGTTGACCTGATGAGCAAAGAGGAGTATGTTAATATTGTTTGCGACATCCTGGAGCTGCTGCCGCCGACGATGGTGATTCAGCGGCTGACGGCGGACGGATACAGGGATATCTTTCTCGGCCCCCCGTGGGCGGCAAACAAGCTGGCCGTGATAAATGCGATTAACCGCGAGCTGGAGAAAAGGGACAGTTGGCAGGGGAAACATTTCACGTGAAACAATATTATAAAAATACATCAAATCATAGTCTTGCATGTTTTTTTGTGGGAAGCGGGGCATGATTCTCTCCGTTGAAAGTGTGTATTAATGATCGGAATCGTCGATTACAAGGCGGGCAATTTGACCAGCGTGGCGCGAGCGCTTTCTTTTTTGAAAGAGCCCTGCGTCGTTACGCATGACAGCAAAGTGCTCGACCGTGCAAGTCATATCATCTTTCCCGGTGTGGGAGCTGCAGGGGCGGCAATGGCCAACCTCCGGGAGCGCGGACTTGACGAACAACTGCGCAAATGGGTGCAGGCAAAGAAACCGGTGCTCGGCATCTGTCTGGGCTCCCAAATTATCTTGGACCGCAGCGAGGAAGACAACGCCGCCTGCCTTGGCATCGTTCCCGGCACCGTGAAGCGGTTTCCGCTGGAGCTCCAGGACGGACCCCAGAGACTCAAAATACCCCACATGGGATGGAACAGCGTCGAGTTCAAAAAATGGCATCCAGTGTTTGCGGGTATTCCCCGTGAATCCGAGTTTTACTTCGTTCATTCCTTCTACACCGCGCCCGCTGATGAAAACTGCGTCGCCGGCTGGACAGATTATGGGATTCGTTTCTGCTCCGCCGTGGCGCGGGGCAGCCTGGTCGCCGTTCAGTTTCACCCGGAAAAAAGCGGCCGTCCCGGTTTGACACTATTGGCCAATTTCTGCCGCTGGAGAGGCGATTATGCTTAGCAAAAGGATTATCCCCTGCCTCGACGTCCGCGACGGTCGTCTGACAAAAGGGATTAAATTTCAGCAAAACGTGGATATCGGCGATCCGGTCGAAGCGGCACGCAAGTATTATGAGCAAGGCGCCGACGAAATTGTCTTTTACGACATCACCGCTTCTGCCGAGCGGCGGACGATCATGCTGGATGTCGTCAAACGGGTTGCCGAAACGATCTTCATTCCGTTTTCCGTGGGGGGCGGCATCAAGACACTGGAGGAGATGCGACAGGTAATCCTTGCCGGAGCGGAGAAGGTCAGCCTTAACTCGTGGGCTGTGCAGCATCCGGAAATAATAACCGAGGGGGCGAGGGCCTTCGGCAATCAGTGCATAGTTTTGGGTATGGATGTAAAAAAGGCGCCGGTAAGTCAGCAGATCCCCTCCGGATACGAAATCGTCATCAATGGCGGACGAACGCCAACCGCCCTGGACGCCCTCTGGTGGGCAAAAGAGGGAGAGAGACTCGGTGCGGGGGAGATCTGTCTGAACTCTATCGACACAGATGGAACTCAAAATGGCTATGAACTGACCCTTACCGAAATGATCTCCACCGGCGTCGGAATCCCGGTAATCGCCTCCGGCGGCGCAGGTCAACCGGAGCACCTGCTCGACGTTTTAACTACGGGGAAGGCCGATGCCGCCCTGATCGCCTCGATGGTTCATTACCGCAGCTATACGATCTCTTCAATAAAGACCTTTCTTGCCGAAAACTCCGTCAGAGTACGCCAATTATGGTAATTTTCTGTCAACGGCAATCCCGCTGGCAGCTTGACATACGGGCATTAACTCAATCCTGGTTATATTGACATGCGGCGGCTGAGAAACCGCCCAAAGCACCGCATCAGCCACGGACTCGGGACGAAGAGGCTCGACCCCTTCGTAAACCTGCGCCGCCTTACCTTCATCGCCCTTAAACCTCACCTGCGAAAACTCTGTGCCGCCCACCATGGCCGGCTCTATATTGGTAACTCGGACAGCGGTCCCCAGAAGATCGGCCTTCAAATTGAGCGAGAACTGCTTCACAAAAGACTTCGTGGCTCCATATACGTTGCCGCCAAGGTAGGGATAAGTGCCGGCAACCGAGCCAATATTCACAACATGACCGCGGTTTCTGGCGACCATCCCCGGTAAAAGCAAATGGGTGATGTGGGCCAGCGCTGTACAATTTATATCTATCATGTCCTGCCAGTCCCTCCACGAAGATTGTTGCGCAGGCGCCACGCCCAAGGCCAAACCGGCATTGTTGATTAAAATATCGACGGCAGAAAAAGCGTCCGGCAGCTCTTTAAAATGTTGGGCCAGTTTTGCGTGGTCGCGAAGATCACAATTCACCAGATAGCAAGTTGTCAAATCTCGCAGCTCATGGGCAAGCGCCCGCAATTTTTCTTCGCGGCGCGCAATTAAAATAAGCTTTACTTTGGCCTGCGCCAATTGCTTGGCCACCGCCCGCCCAATGCCGATCGATGCGCCCGTCACGACAGCAACGCTATATTTTTGAATCATAACAAAATCCTCCTCTTTTGAGATGGCCAAAACTTGTTTCGCTCAACGACCACTAAATAGAAACGAATGAGGTAATTGCAAAACTCCCCATTCTTGTCATTCCCGCAACGATTCTGAGCGGGAAAACGAAGTTTAATGTTCATAATCTGGTTCTAACTGCTTGAAAAACCATATTCGTCCCCGAATGCCGTTATCGGAGATAGAGACATTATGAACATTAAGCTTCGCTTTCGGGAATGACAAATGGTTTTGCAATTGCCTCGAATGTTTATAGATTTAATTGACACAAGTGCTTGCCGAATGCAAGACAGATCCTTGCAACGTCAATCCCCCTCTGGTTGTACCCTTTCTGTGAAATGCGGCACTTGAGCGTACAACAAAAATAACTGCAAAACTCTCAACATTATTCTTGACGTCCCTGCACGGATGCCATAAAGGTAAAGATTGCCGTTTCTGCTGCGGTAAATGCAACTGATTGACGCAGGGAAGTAAAAAGGGTAAGTGAAGCTGTCTGTTGCTGACGCAACACGGCCGGCAGGATTGTATATTTTCACAAAGGGGGAAAGCGGTAATGGAAACAAAACGATACGAGCTGAATGTCCAGTTGGCGCAGATGCTCAAGGGTGGCGTTATCATGGATGTAACAAATGTGGAACAGGCGAAAATCGCCGAAGAAGCAGGCGCTGTGGCGGTCATGGCCCTCGAAAGGGTTCCTTCAGACATTCGCAAGGACGGCGGAGTGGCCAGAATGTCGGATCCAGTGATGATTGCCGAAATCAAAAAGGCTATGACGATTCCGGTTATGGCGAAGGCGAGGATCGGCCATTTCGTGGAGGCGCAGATCCTTCAGGAGCTCAAGATTGATTACATCGATGAAAGCGAGGTGCTGACACCGGCGGATGAGGAGTGCCATATTGACAAGACGAAATTCTCGATTCCTTTCGTATGTGGGGCGCGCAATCTGGGCGAGGCGCTGCGGCGGATCGCCGAGGGCGCGGCGATGATCCGCACGAAAGGTGAGGCGGGAACGGGAAACGTCGTTGAAGCCGTGCGGCATATGAGGACGGTGAACCGAGAAATTCGCAGACTTGTCGGCATGCCGCAGGAAGAGGTAACAGGCTTTGCCAAGGAAAACGGCATTCCCTATGAGCTGGCGCTGAAGGTGCGGGAACTCGGGCGGCTGCCGGTTGTAAACTTTGCCGCCGGCGGAATCGCGACTCCTGCCGATGCGGCGCTGATGATGCAGCTCGGCTGTGACGGGGTCTTTGTAGGCTCCGGGATATTCAAATCGGCGGCTCCCGCTAAGCGCGCCCGGGCCATTGTCAAGGCTACCGCCTACTTCAACGACCCAGCCAAGGTGCTCGAAGCGTCGATGGACATCGGCGAGGCGATGCCCGGTTTAGAAATTTCCTCTATTCCCGAGGAACAGCTGTTAGCCGGCCGTGGCTGGTAAACAATAAAATACTAAAGCAATGAGCAGCTTTGATTTCAGTAAACAGGAAGGCGCCAGCGGAACAATCGGGGTTCTGAATCTCCAGGGCGACGTATTCGAACATCTCGATCACTTGGAGAGAATCGGCGTTGCGTGCCGTTCCGTAAAACATGCCTATGAATTCGATCATCTGGCGGGGCTTATTATCCCCGGCGGTGAAAGCACCTGTCTTTCCAGACTGCTGCACATCTATGGCATCGATCAGGCGATCATCAGCAACTGCAAAGTGGGAATGAAAATCTGGGGGACCTGCGCAGGAGCGATACTCCTCGCCCGAGCGATAAAAGGTGAGACTCCTCATCTGGGCCTGATCGACATGGAGATAGAACGCAACAGTTTCGGCAGCCAACTGGACAGTTTTACGTGCGAGGCTTCAGTGCCTAAAGTTTCCCCTTTGCCAATGCCGCTTACGTTCATCCGCGCCCCGAAGATTACCCGCGTTGGCAGCGGGGTCGATATTCTGCTGCGGCAGGACGACTTCATCGCGGCTGCGGAATCCCCGGCTGTTCTGGCCACGGTTTTTCATCCGGAATTGACGCCTTCTTTGGAGTTTCACCGTTATTTCGCCCGTAAATGCGGCCTGCTCCCCCTCTCGGAAGGAGCTGCCGAAACGCCCGGGTGGGATAGGACAAGCTGGATGCGGCGCGTAAGCAGCGGAGCAGACAAAAGAAGGGCGGGTAGCGCGCAGAAATAACCGTTTTCACTATAAATGAAGACAAAGGCAAAATAGGGAAGGAAAATGATTATGGAAGACCTGAAGGGATTTGAGAAGAAATATCTGCGCGGTCTGGCCCATAGCCTGAAACCCCTAGTACCATGTAACGCCTATAACTTCGGATAGAGACGCTTCAGCTTGATCCGAGCATCGGAGGTCGTAAATTGCCAGTTAATTTTTCTGGCACTGTTATTTCGGTCTCTTTCCCATGCGGCCACT
>JALNYO010000034.1 GCA_023229765.1 Syntrophales bacterium
TTTTTCTTGCGTACTCCCATTGCCAACGTTTTTTGAGGGCATTGATTTTCTCGTTTTTTATACTGAACGGTTAGTATATCCGATAGATGGTTGATCGGCTATCACTATAAAAAAACTTTGTCAAGAACAAATTTAGACAACTGGATATTTGATATAGCCCACCACGTAAATTTGCATTCTTGAACAGAACTGCCTTTAAAGCTTGCCCGGTAGCCCTGGAAGCTCATAAAAATTGATCAACGACATAAGTGCTGTACGGGATTTGTAAGATGCGGCAATGGAGTAGCTGTTTATGCATGTCGAACAGATTTTTTCTTGAAATAATGCGGACAACCACAGGCGGATGTGGAAATTCATAAAGTAAGGCGGGGGAGATGATTCGATTAGCTTAGACTGCGGAAACTATTCCAGCAGGATGCCGTATTTTTTCAAGATGTCTTTTTTCTCGATTATTTCCGGCACACCTCTGGGCATGAGAACCCTGCGGCCGCAAAGAATGGGGATTTCGTAAGCGTCGAAGATGGCGTAATATCCTCCTTCGAACACAATGAACTTATTGCCGTTTTCCTGGCGAATCCTGTCTCGGAATTTTCGAATGCCGGTTTCTTGTCCCTGCTTATCAAGTTTTTCTTGTTTGTCCATCCAAGTTCGAAACGCCGTAGTTAAAGCCATGACTATGATTGTGAGAGAGACCAGCGCTTAGAACGAAGCTTTTTTATCGAGGGTGATATATTTTAGAAGGAGGGTATTTCTATGTCAGTATCGGTTCTTGGGATAGACATCGCGAAACAGAAGTTGGATGCCGCACTTCTTTCAGATGGGAAGACAAAACATAAGGCCTGCAAGAATTCGGCAGAAGGTTTTGAGATGTTGAGGCTCTGGCTTGAGAAACAGGGGGGTTCAAGAAGTCCATGCCTGCTTGGAAGCCACGGGCAACTATGGAGAGGAGCTGGCGATCCATCTTCATGATGCGGGCCACAGGGTCAGCATTGTCAACCCCGCCAGGATCAAAGGATTTGCTCAGAGCGAACTGCTCCGCACCAAGACAGATAAACTTGATGCCGCCTTGATTGCCCGATTCTGTCTGGCGATGAAACCAGGCGCATGGATTCCGCCTTCACCGGAGATCCGATCCCTGAGAGCTTTAGTCAGGCGGGTTGATAGCCTGATCGACATGCGAAGCCAGGAGAAAAATCGGATCAGCACCGCACATGAATCGGTCTCTCTTTTGATCAAAGAACATATCGCTTATTTGGATCAAGAGATCGAAAAGATCAGAAAGCAAATTGCTGATCTTATAGGGAAAGATCAAAATCTTAAACGGAAAAAGGATCTGCTGGATTCTATTCCGGCTATTGGGAAAGTAACTATTCCTCACATCCTGGCTGAATTAGATGATCTGGAAAAGTTCAACCATGTTAGTGAACTGGTGGCGTTCATCGGGCTCGCACCGAAGGAAACGCTCTCAGAGTCATCTGTTAAAGGCAAACCCAGATTATGCAAAATCGGACATGCACGGCTCGGGAAAGCTCTTTACATGCCGGCATTGGTGTCGATTCAGTGCAATCCTGTGATGATTGCCTTTTATAACCGCCTAAAAGATAAAGGTAAAAACGGGAAAGTGATTGTCTGCACGATTATGCGGAAACTGGTTCATGTTATCTTCGGAGTCCTGAAATCCGGGAAAAAGTATGATCCAAACTTTAAACCAGTTGCCGCTTGACAAGAACGATATCTTGAGTTTGGCGTATCAGTCGTCTCTCTCTTTGTATTGTACATCAACCTTGATGTCCACTAAACGCATCATTCATCACCTATTTTTTCCTTTCAAATAGGGAACAAAAGATGTGGCGAGAAGTATCAAAGCCAGTGTGAGCGTGACGGCGGCGATGGGCCTGGTAAAGAAGATGAGAAAACTCCCCTTTGAAATCAGGAGAGACTGGCGGAGGTTCGCCTCCACCATGGGGCCGAGTACAAAGGCGAGGAGCAGGGGCGCACTCTCGTACTCGAATTTCCTGAAGAGATAGCCGATAATCCCGAATAACGTCATGAGAAACATGTCGAAGGTCCGGTTGTTAACGCTGTAAGAGCCCATGAGGCAGAAGAGCAGGATCAACGGGAAAAATATACGGTACGGGATCTTCAGTATCTGCACCCACATGGGTATGAGGGGAAGGTTGAGCACCAGGAGCATAACGTTGCCGATATACATGCTGCTGATGACACCCCAGAAAAGGTCGGGATGCTGTGGAATGAGGAAAGGGCCGGGTCGTATTCCGTGAAGCACCAGGGCGCCGTAAAGGAGCGCCATCACTGCATTCGCGGGGATTCCAAGGGTCAAGAGCGGGACAAAGGCGCCGGCAGTGGCCGCATTATTGGCCGATTCCGGGCCCGCAACTCCTTCGATGGCGCCCTTTCCAAACTGTTCCGGTTCTTTCGACAGCCGTTTTTCTATCCCGTAGGAGAGAAAGGAGGCGACAACGCCCCCTCCGCCCGGCAGGACACCGAGGAAAAATCCGAGCACGGAACCCCTCAGAATAGCCCCCTTCGCCTTTATCCAGTCGGCAAGCGTGGGGAAGAAGCTCCCCAGCTTCATCTTCATCTCAAGAAGTTCGGGCTTGGCGCTCCCCTCTATGTTTATCAGCACCTCGGAGATGCCGAAGAGGCCCACGGCCAAAGAGACCAGATCGATGCCGTCCCAGAGATAGAGAACGTTGAAGGTCATCCTGGGAGATGCCTGAATTGAATCGAGGCCCACGCAACTTAGTATGAACCCGAAGGCACCCATCATGATCGCCTTTATTACAGAGCCGCCGGAGAGGAATGTCACAAGGGTAAGACCGAGAAAGAGCACTGCAAAATACTCGGGCGGCCCGAACTTCAGTGCAAACCGTGCCAGAGGTTCGGCAAAAAGCATAAGCCCCACGAGCCCAAGCGTTCCCGCGATGAAGGAGCCGAAAGCAGCTATGCCCAGGGCAGCGCCGGCACGCCCTTTCTTTGCCATCTGGTACCCATCAAGACAGGTGACGACGGAAGCCGCTTCACCGGGTATTCTCACCAGGATGGAAGTGGTCGACCCCCCGTACATGGCGCCGTAATAGATACCGGCGAGCATGATGATGGCCGACAACGGGCTCATCCGGAAGGTGACAGGCAGGAGAAGCGATATGGCGCCTATCGGCCCGATACCCGGAAGTACTCCCACCAGGGTTCCGATCAATACTCCGATGAAGCAGAAGAGAAGATTCTCAGGCTGAAGCCCTATAGAAAACCCGTACATCAGACTATGGATCGTATCCATTCACTCAACCTTTCTCAAAAGCCGAATATTCCCTTCGGTACGGGGATATGTAACCAGATGGAGAAAACGAGGTAGGCCAGTGCCACCGTTACAAAACCGACGATGCTTTGAAGCCAGAGATTTGCTCGTCCGAGCATGCGGTACATGAACGTCATGAGACCGAAGGTCGCAATGAAGAAGCCTATCTTCGGCAGAATTGCGAGATAGGCAAAAATCGCGCATAGGACCAGAACGACCTTGATCCAGCCCCGCCCATTCTTCACGCCTTCTGTTTCGGCGGCGGGCAGACTTCTTTTTCGCTTCAAAAATGTTCCGAGAATAAGAAGGATTGAGAATAGAGCGAGAACTGCCCCGGCGAGGAGCACGACGAAGCCCGGACCCGGAACGTGGAGCGTGCCGATGTCGAGCCGAATAGCTTCGAGGCAGACGAAGATCGAGACAAGGAGCCAGAAAATACCGCTTGTTATGTCACGCACAGTCATAGGCGGCGCCTCAGAATTTCCGAAGAGTCCATCATCTGCCTCACTTGCCCACGTACAGGCCTATTTCTTTTAAGATAGGTATCCCTATCTCCTCCTGTTTCTTTATAGCGGCCTTGATAAATTCAGGCCCACCGAATTTTGGTTCTTCACCGAGCCTTTCAATACCTTTCTTGAACTCCGGGTCATCGTAAATCTTCTTGCAGACATCGGCCAACTTCTTTTTGATATTCTCCGGTGTATTTTTGTGGACATAGAGGCCGATGTAGGTAGGCAGCACTGCGTCAGGATAGCCCAGTTCCAGCGCCGTGGGGACGTTAGGGTAGTCTTTGAATCTCTTATCCGTATAGAACATGAGGAACCTAACTTTACCGGCCTTTACCTGGTCCGACACGGCACCGAGGACAAGGCTGCCCGCGTCCACATGACCGCCCAGAAGGGCTGCAAGGGCCTCGGGCGTGCCCTTGTAGGGTACGTCGATGGTCGTTACTCCTGCTCTTTTAAAGATGAGCATGGCGCTCATATGAAGGGTGATGCCCCGGCCGGTATGGGACCATTTCAACTGGCCGGGGTTCTTCTTCGCATAGTTGATCAGATCGTCAAAGGTTTTGTATGGAGAGTCCCCTTTCACCGCCATGCCGAGCCTCATTTCGACGAAGTTGGCCAGAGGGACCACGTCATCTGCATCAAATGGTACCTTTTGAGTCTTGATAGTGGTTGCAAAAAAGACTTGTGCCGATTCGAGGACTTTGTAGCCGTCAGGCCTGGAGCTGATTACATCGCCGGCGGCAAGGCTGCCGCCTGCACCTGGCTTGTTGACCACCACCATAGGCTGGCCGAAATATTTTGATCCTGTCTCTGCAATCACTCTCGCCACAATGTCGAAAGAACTACCCGGTGTGTAGGGGGAGACGATCTCCAGCGGGCGGGTCGGATATGACTGGGCTGCTGCAGGTTGCGTCGAAAAGAAGAGGATTGAAATAATTACAACTATCAATGCGCATATTTTACTTCTCATTGTACTGCCTCCTTTTTAATGTAGTCAGTAAACTTTTGGTAGCCGGTCAATGAAGTGTCAAGAACAACTATGCCGATCCGCCCTCCTGTATCATCTGAGCTAAAGTCTTGTCTCAGATCGGCAAACGGTAAAGTATCCTGGCGTTGTCTACATATATTTTCTGCCTGTCCTCGTCACTGATGTCCATCTCTTCTATGGCGTTTATGGTTTGCCGGTAATTCCGGTTACCAAGCTCCGTATCGCCAAGAGGCATATCGATGCCGAAGAGTATGCGGTCCGGACCAAAGAAGGTGTGAGCGCACATCAACGCCGAGGTGTTGCCATAGAGCGCCGTGTCAGCGTAGAACATCTTGTAATAGTCGATAGGGGCCTTCGTAAGCCCGTGGACGTACTTTTCCCCTCTGCGCATCTCTCCAATGTCAAAGAACTGCTTGATTCTTTCTGCAAAAAAAGGAACCATGCCACCGCCGTGATGGGTCAAAAGCTTCAGGTTGGGGTATTTTTCCAGTATGCCGCTGAAGACGATCCGGGTCATGGCTACAGTCGTCTCATAGGGCCACCCGAAGGTGCTGAACACCTTGTACTTTGATGCGGTTTCAGTCCTGTAATCCGGGTAGTCAGGGGCCCTCATCGGGTGGATCACGATCGGCAGGTTGTACTGCGACATTTTTTCGTAAAGGGGCATGAATTCCGGAGAGTCGAGAGGTTTATCCTTGATTGGGGTATAAATCTGGATGCCCCTGAACCGAAGGTCGTTTATTGCCCTGTCCGCCTCTTTCAGGGCGGCGTCCATATCGTTCATGGGCAGAGAGGCAATGGCAGCGACGAACCTATCGGGGTATTTGAGAACCAGTTCAGCCATCGAATCATTCGCAGCCTTTGCCAGGTCTATGGCTCTCTGCGAGTCCGCAACCTCTTCAACGGACGGCCAGGCCATGGTCAATACCTGCACCAACCCTTCGTACTTGTCCATTATCCGGAATCTGTAATCCAGGTCGTAAAGAGTGGTAATGGGATCAATCTTATAGGCAACCTCATCGGGAGCTATTTTCCCGAGAAGCTCCTTGTACTTGGGTGGTACGATGTGAGCATATGCGTCGATCTTGAGCGGATATAGCTTTTTCATCTGTTTTCCCTCCTTCTGAGTTAAGATTGAATTGATAAATTCGCCTAAATTCAGGTTCTATTCTGTCATGGGCGCCAACGAGTTCTGCTGCCAATGTTTCGAATGAAACACAAAGTTCTCGATTGTAGTAAGCAAACGCTGAATTAAAACGAATATACTTTTCAAACTTGTCAAGCACACCCCCCTTCACTTCCCCGACAGCAAGAATCAGATTATTCAAGAAACGCTTTTCGAATTCTTCTACAATCCTTTTAAGAAGTTCTTCCTTGTTTTTGAAATGCCAATAAAGAGCTCCTTTAGTTAATCCCGCGGCTCGAGTGATATCATCGATAGAAGTGCCATGATAGCCCTTTTCTAAAAATAATCTCATCGACTCCTGAAGAATTTTTTCTTGCGTACTCCCATTGCCAACGTTTTTTGAGGGCATTGATTTTCTCGTTTTTTATACTGAACGGTTAGTATATCCGATAGATGGTTGATCGGCTATCACTATAAAAAAACTTTGTCAAGAAAATTTTTTATACGCCGCTTTTGGTGGTGGTGAGTATAAACAATGCGCCCCGTGAGTAACTTAATTTTTCGGAAAAAGTTGGCTTGACATATGGTTCCATCTTGGATATCAGACCCGATATGGAATATGTAACGTCGAAAGATGGCACACAAATCGCCTATGAGCGTCGCGGTGAAGGGCCTCCGTTAGTACTGGTACACGGCGCAGCCGCTGATCATTCTCGTTGGAAATCGCTCCTTCCTGCTCTGAAAAAATATTTCACAGTTTACGCTGTAGATCGCAGAGGCCGCGGGCAGAGCGGTGATGTCAGGGCCTATGCCATAGAGCGCGAATACGAAGATGTGGTTGCCGTTGTAGATTCAATTCCGGCTCCAGTGAACTTACTGGGACATTCCTATGGTGCGATATGTTCTTTGGAGGCTTCCCTCAGAACGTCCAACATTCGGAAGCTGATTTTATATGAACCTCCAATACCTATTGATCTAAAAAAGAATATTTCTGCCAGTATTATAAGCAGAATGAAGGCATGTCTGCATGTTGGAAAACGTGAAGAAGCCTTGCTGCTTTTTTTGCAAGAGATCGTCAGAATCCCGCAAAAAGAAATAGATATCCTGAGATTACTCCCCAATTGGTCTTTTAGGGTAGCCACAGCTCACACTATTCCCCGTGAAGAGGCATGTGCAAAAGCTTATGTTCTTGCCCCTCAAAGGTTTTCCCACATGGAGACACATACGCTGCTTCTTCTGGGTGGTGACAGTCCTTCATCCTTTAAGGATGCGATCGAAGCTCTAAAAATATCTGTTCCTAACAGCAGAATTGCAACGATGCATAGACAGGGGCACGCAGCTATGGAAACCGCCCCAGAATTATTTTTAGAAGAGGTCATTGGATTTCTATCCTATGATAATCATTAATTCTACCAAAATATTTAGTAACTGCTCAGGTCGTTTTCTGGCAGGATTTACAGGATGAGCAGGATTTTGGCAAGCCGGCAGTTTGTCCAGGGTGTGCGACAAATTTATGGGTAACAATTTCAAGTGGCCATCCGGGATTGGGGCGACGAAAACAAAAAAGGGGCTGAAAATCCAAACAGCAGTTGACGTCAATGAATACGCAAAAGGAATTAAAATCACGGATCAGGAAACAAAAACATTAGCCCTCCAAAGGGAAGAATTTCATGGGGAATGGAATTACGCATTGCATCCGAGATAAATTGCTTATGTTAATTTGTAATTATTACTCCGGCAATCAAACAGATAAACTGTCATGCCGGACCTGATCCGGTATCCAGTCAAATTAATTCTGGATTCCGGCTTTCGCCGGAATGACGACTTTGACATATATTGTTGCCGGAGTAATAATACTAAGTTCAGCCGCAACAAGGCACCCATTTCAAGACGGGATGAATATTTATTCATAAGGAGCAAGGTTATGGGATTCAAGGTTGTTAATGTATTCAATGTGCCGGGGGAGGATTTCGGGGATGAACTGGGTTTTCCGTTAGGTGCGACCTTAATCAACGGGGTGTGGATGCAGGAAGAGGAGATCGTCGCTCAATGCCGGGACGCGGATGCGCTGATTGGCGTGGTTTCCGTCCAGCCCTTTAATCGTCGCCTGATGGGCGCCCTGCCTAAGTGCAGGGTCATCGCCGGCATCGGCATTGGTTATGACAAAACTGATCTGGAAGCGGCAACCGAGCAGGGGATAGCTGTGACCAATGTTCCCGACTACTGCCTGGACGAAGTTTCCGGGCTCGCAATAGGAATGATCCTGTCCCTTGGGCACAAGTTGCTTCAGATTGACCGGGCAGTCAGGGAACGGCGTGTGGTCTTTACGGTGGACAAAAAGGCCCTCGATGAAATTGCGCGGCCCATGTTCAGGATGAGGGAGCAAACGGTGGGCATTGTGGGTTTCGGCAAGATCGGGACAGTGACGGCAATGAAGGCCAGGGGATTGGGAATGCGCGTTATTGCCCATGATCCCTATGTGCTCGGTCCGGTCATGGAAAGTAGGGGAGTTACGCCTGTGGATTTCGACACCCTGCTTAAGAAGTCTGATTTTATCAGCATTCATACCCCTCTGAACGTCGAGACTAAAAACATGTTCGGCTACGAACAATTCGGGAAGATGAAGCCCACCGCTTACTTTATCAACACTGCGCGGGGGGGATGCATGGACCAGCCGGCCTTGATCCGGGCTCTGCAGAAAAATCTCATTGCCGGCGCCGGCATAGATGTTACGACCGATGAGCCAATCGCTCAGGATAATCCGCTCTTGGGTATGGGGAATGTGATTTTGACCGGACATAGCGCTTGGTATTCCCTGACTTCAGAGGCGGACCTGTATCGAAGACCGATGACGCAGGTGGTCCAGGCCCTCCGGGGTGAATTTCCCGTTTACACGGTCAATACGGAGGTGAAAAACAAATGGATGGCCCGCTGGGGGGTAAAGGATTGATCTTATAGAAATGTATTGACAAAGGGGGGTGTCTTGGTTAACAGCGATTATACTGGCAAGAAATCGGCATCGGTCGCCTGTCAAGGCGTTTTTTAAGCTACTCATCAGTCAATTGTGGCTCCATGGTGGGGCTACCTGAGTAGTTACAATATTTAATGAAATAAACGATTGGAAAATATGCCGAACTCCCAGTACGAAACTGTTGCCCCTCTGTGCATGACAAATCAGATATTGTATGTTTTTATGGGGACAAACCGCATCCTTCTGGAAGCTAAAATATACTGTCGTTAACTGACGCAATTAAGTCTTCGTGTGCACCCAGTATCTGGTATTATTGTAAAAAACCGGGGGAGGTCGAATCGTATGGAGAAGAAAGTGCTCAAAAGGGGACCGGAGGAACTTCAAAAATATGTCCTCGAAGCACATCTCTGCACGGGGTGCGGAGCTTGTATGAATCTGTGTCCTTATTTCAGATCATACAGGGGCAAAACAACGGCGCTCTTTACCTGCGCTATTGATGAGGGGAAATGTTTTGCCTACTGCCCCAAGATAGGTGTTGATTTCGACGGACTTTCCCAGCGATTCTTCGGCAAACCGTATGACGGAAGTCCTCTCGGCCCCTATCAAACGATCACCGCGGCGTATGCTGGTGACCGGCTGAAAGGTATAGCCTCGCAGGCGGGCGGGACTGTATCGGCCCTCATCTATTTCGCCCTTGAAAAAGGATATATTGACGGAGCGGTCCTGACAGAGAGGAAGGGACTTCTGCCTGTTCCCCGTTTTGTCACTGCTCCAGAGGATGCACTTGCCTGCAGCACCTCAAAATATACAGCGGCGCCAACCCTCTCGATGGTCAACCAGGCGCTGAGGAATGGATACAAAAATATCGGCCTCGTTGGGACTCCTTGCCAGGTGCTGGCTACGGCTCTGATGCGTTCGAATCCCTTTAATATCGAAAACTTTGTTGATTCCTTCGGGCTCGTTGTCGGGCTGTTCTGTACATGGGCAATAGATTACCGGCTCTTTGAACCATTCCTCGCTGAGCAAACCGAGATCAGCCGGATTAGAAAGATTGATATCCCCCCCCCTCCCTCTGAGATTATGGAGGTTTTCGTGAATAACGGGAATAAACTGGAGATACCATTGAACGAAATCCGCAAGCTCGTTCCCAACGGCTGCTCCTACTGCATTGATATGACTTCCGAGTTTTCCGATCTCTCCGTGGGGGTAATGGAAGGCAGACCCGATATGAACACCTTGCTTGTCAGAACGGAGCGGGGGAGAAAGGTCGTCGAGGAGGCCGAAAAGGAGGGATATCTAATCCTTGCGGAGATACCGGAGGAAAACCTTGAGCACCTGACCTGGGCGGCTGGGAACAAGAAGCGGCGCGGCCTCGCCAAGGCACAAAGTGAAGGTATGATCAATACGAAGGGTGACGTGAAAGCCTACATGAGGATGAATCCCCAAGTCCTTGAACGGCTGGCTGCACAAGCTACGGGAGGGTGCGATGTCTTATCTGACTGATACGAAAGAAGGCGCTTCATACCTGGTTATGGGAAACGAAGCAATCGTCCGGGGCGCCCTGGAGGCGGGCGTCAATGTTGCCAGCGGGTATCCGGGAACTCCCTCATCGGAGATCATCGAAAGCCTCTCCACGGTAGCCCGGGAGCGCAATCTTTACGTCGAGTGGTCTGTCAACGAGAAGGTGGCCCTCGAGGTGGCGGCGGCGGCGTCCTTCTCCAAGCTGCGGTCATTGTGCGCCATGAAACAGAACGGCGTAAATGTGGCATCCGATTTTCTGCTCCATCTTGCTGGTTCAGGAACCAGGGGGGGATTTGTCTTGGTTGCCTGCGACGATCCGGGCGCTCTCTCCAGCGTCAACGAAGGTGAATCCCGATACTTCGCGCGGCTTATGGAGATCCCGCTTCTGGAACCGGGCACGTTTCAGGAGGCGAAGGACATGACCAGGTGGGCCTTCGAACTTTCGGAAGAACTCAAACAGATCGTAGTCGTCAGGAGTGTGACCCGTATGTCCCACGCCAGCGGGAATATAACCTTCGGCAAACTCACCGATAAAAAAAGGATAGCCGAATTCAAGTTCGACGGTCTCATCCTCGATCCCGACGCTGGAATAGTCATCAGCGTCCCCGTAGCTTGGAAACATCAGCAGCAGCAGGAAAAGATCAAAAAAGCGCAAGAGATATTCGAGGACAGTCCCTTCAATACCTATGAGGGTGCCGAAAACCCGGATCTCCTGCTCGTCACGAGCAGCGCCTGCTATCTCTACAGCAAGGAGGCGATCGCCGTTCTCGGCGTGGAGGATCGTGTCGGTCTTCTGAAGATAGGGACGACCTGGCCCCTGCCGCCGAGGCTGATGGCAAAGCACCTCTCGCGGACGGATCGGGTAATGGTGGTGGAAGAGGTACTCCCCTTTCTTGAGGAAAATTTGAAGATCCTGGCCGCCGAAAAGGCAGCCGAGATCGGGATAAAAACTTTCTACGGAAAGAACGATGGGACCATTCCAATGACGGAAGAGCTGAATCCCGATCTGGTCATCGCGGCACTGAAGACCGTCATGGGAATCGACTATAACTCCGTCCCGGACGAATACACGCGGGCGGCGCAGAGTTCCGTCGTTTCCAGCGCGCCGGTGCGGGAGCAGGTCTTCTGTCCCGGTTGTCCGCACCGGGCTTCTTTCTTCAGCATTCATAACGCCCTTGAGATGGACGGCCGAAAAGGCTTTGTCTGCGGGGACATCGGGTGCTATTCCATGGGCATCGGTGCCACGGGATTTCGCTCCATCAAAACACTGCACTCCATGGGTTCCGGGACAGGTATCGCCAGCGGATTCGGGAAACTGGGACAATTTGGAATGAACCAGCCCATCCTGGCGGTATGCGGGGACTCGACCTTCTATCATTCAGTGATTCCCGCTCTTGTCAATGCTGTCCATAATAGGTCCAATCTAACCTTGGTAGTGTTGGACAACAACGGTACGGCGATGACTGGCTTCCAACCCCACCCGGGCCTGGACTGCAACGTTCTCGGCGAGGCGGTCCCCCCGATCGATATCGCCAGGATATGCGAGGCTATTGGTGCACGGGTCGAGATCAGAGATCCCTTTGAACTGGAGAATACCCGGGAAACATTGAATGAACTGATTGAGGATGCAAGCGGCGTCAAGGTACTGATCATGCGTAAGGCCTGCGCCCTCAGTCCCCAGAGGAAACACAAAAAAGATTATACTGTTTATGTTGATCAAGACCTCTGTTGGGGAGAGAAATGCGGCTGCGGGCGCTTCTGCACCCGAATATTCGGATGTCCCGGCCTCATCTGGAACGAGGCGAAGCAGAAGGCGGAGATTGATGAAGTCATCTGTACAGGGTGCGGCGTCTGTGCCGATATATGCCCGCAGGGCGCAATCAAACGGGAGGAGGCGGCATAGGCAATGACTGTGAAACGATTATTCAAGGATCCTTACAATATCATAATCGCCGGTGTAGGCGGCCAGGGGAACGTCATGGCCTCCCGTATGTTGTCAAATATTCTGGTGCATAAAGGGTACAACATCACTATCGGAGAAACCTTCGGCGCCTCGCAGCGGGGGGGCTCGGTCATGAGCCATATCAGGGTATCCTCCCTGTCGAGCTGGAGCCCCCAGATGCCAAAAGGGAAGGCCGACGTGGTGGTAACGCTTGAACCGATCGAAGCGATACGAGTGTTGGCCGGATACGGCAATCCCGCGGTGAAGGTGCTCACGAACACCCGCGCCATCTATCCCGCAGGCGTCATAGCCGGAAACCTCTCCTATCCGACGTTCGATGAAATCAGGGAGACGCTGAAAAAGCTGTCGAGCCGCGTCTGGTTTATCGACGCTACCGATGAGGCGGTCAAATTAGGCAATTCGATACTGGGGAATATCATCATGATCGGCGCCTTGTCGACCGTGGATGACCTCCCTGTCGGCCGCGACGACTTCAAGGAGATCCTCTCACGCATCCTCCCCGCGGAGAAGATGGACGACAACCTCAAGGCCTTCGACCTGGGGGTGGCGATGATGAAGAAATAGCGTTGGCAACCAGCCCGCTGCTCCTGCTCCAGGCATAGGCGTGATTACTGGCGCATAGAGATAAAATTGACAAATAAATTACAGGAGGGTGAATTTTGGATTACAAGTATCTTCTCTTGACTAAAGAAAATGGGATCGCAGTAGTTACCGTCAATCGTCCTGAATGTCTAAATGCTCTTAATAGCGAGGTTCTTTCTGAGCTATACCAAATGTTCGTCCACATTGAGAAAGACCCGGAGGTAAGGGTCATTATCCTAACCGGCAGCGGGGATAAAGCCTTCATCGCTGGTGCTGATATTCTGGAAATGTCCGATCAAGATAGCGTAACCATAGAAAATTTTATTGTAAATGGAAGAATGGCTTTAGATAAAATTTATAATATCAATAAACCGGTTATCGCTGCCATTAACGGTTATGCCTTTGGAGGTGGAAATGAAGTAGCCCTTTGCTGTGATCTAAGAATTGCCTCTGAAAATGCCAAATTCGGGCAATTGGAAATAAACCTGGGAATTGTTCCTGGCGGCGGATCTATACAAAGGCTTACAAGGTTAATCGGCATGACCAAAGCTAAAGAAATAGTCTACACCGGGGACATAATTGATGCTGAAACCGCCCTTAAAATCGGTTTTATTAATAACGTTGTTCCTCAGGATAAACTTATGAATGAAGCGAAAGCCTTGGCGAATAAATTGATTAGCAAGAGCGGAGTGACCTTGGCTTATATCAAGAAATGCTTTAATACGGGCGCCGATTTGAGCCTGTCAGCCGGCCTGGATTTGGATGAGTCCTATTTTGCCCGCTGCTTTTCCACTTATGACCAGAAAGAAGGCATGAAGGCCTTTTTAGAAAAAAGAAAACCTGGATTTAAGAATAAATAACTATTTCAGTGCCTTGAAAAAGTATTGAATCGCGTTTTCTGTGGATGCTTCATAAGCTTCGATCAATCTAATGTCTGCCTGCCATATGGCATGCAGATTTGTCGCGGATCCGGTGTGAATGATTGATGGGCGTTTTCTCGATAATTATGGTATGAAGCCGACTACCAGCGGTGGAGATCCATCCGGACGCGGCGGCAAAAGAGGGAATCAGCGATGGCGACTGGGTCATCATCGAGTCGCTCCGGGGCAAGATCCGGCAGCGGGCCGCCAAGCTTACTTACGGGATTGCCCCCGATGTAATCGCCGCCCAGCATGCCTGGTGGTTTCCGGAAAAAAGTGACCCGTGGCACGGCTGGGAAGAGTCCAACGTCAATATCCTGACCGACGATGCCTTCGCAAGCTGCGACCCGGCCATGGGGGCAAACCATATCCGCAGCCTGCTCTGCCGGATCTATCCCGAGGACGAAAGGAAAGGCCGATGAACCTGGAAATTACCGAGGAGAAGTGCTGGGGATGCAAGACCTGCGAGGTGGCCTGCAAGCAGGAGAATCAGGTTCCCGACGGTGTAAAGCTTCTCCGCATATCGGAAGACGGGCCGAGACAGGTCAACGGCGAGTGGCACTTCGTCTTCCGGGTGAACCGTTGCCGCCATTGTGAAGAGCCGCCTTGCGTTGCCGCCTGCCCGGAGACGGCGATCGGGAAGCGGGAAGACGGCATCGTTATTCTGTACCAGGACAAATGCACCGGCTGCTGCTCCTGCGTCGCGGTTTGCCCTTACAACGCCATCGCCTATGACGAAACATCCGGAGTTGCGCTGAAGTGCAACCTCTGTCACCACCGCATAGAAAAAGGCTTGCTGTCGGCGTGCGCCGACAACGTTTGTCTTGCCCACTGCATTAACCTGGACGTCGCCTGCTGAAGCTTTTCAGTGCCTTTTCGCCTGTGCTGGCTATTTCCCGCGGGCTTCCTTCTGCAGTTTCTTTACCATGTCGGCTTTCTCCCACGGATAGTTATCCATGAAGAGCGTCTTCGGGATCCGGCGGTAGGTTTCGCTGTTGAGAAGATCAAAACGCCCGATCATCCCTGCCGGGGTGAGGTCAAACAGCTTGGCCACTAATTCCTCAAGCTTTCGGTCGCCTGTTTTAGCCGTCCCGAAGCTGTCGATGTAAACGGAAAAAGGCTGGGCGACGCCGATGGCATAGGAGAGCTGGACGGAGCATTTTGTGGCAAGCCCCGCGGCGACGATGTTTTTGGCGACATGACGGGCGCCGAAGGCGGCCGAGCAGTCCACTTTTTCCGGCGTTTTATTGACAACCGCGCCGCCTCCGAGCTGGGCGCCCGGATATCCGCCATACGCCTGGACGACAAGCTTCCTGCCGGTTATCCCGGAGTCTGCCGCGCTGCAGGAGTTTATCGCCTGCCATTCGCCGGTGGGATTGAACATGAATTCAGTATTCTTATCCACGTAACCTTTCAGGACGTCAAAGGCGAGCTTGCGGGCCTTTTTTTCCACCAGTTCTCTTTTGCCTTTCACAAAGCGATAGTCAATGGCATTTGACATGAGCACCTTAGCCAGGCGAACGGGCTTGCCTGTTTTGTCGTTATATTCTACCGAGACCTGCCCCTTGCCGTCCGGGGCAAAGATGGGATCGCCGCAGTCTTCAAAGGCTCTCATCATTTTTGTGGCAAGGACATAAGGAAGCGGGAGCAGCTCCGGCGTTTCGTCACAGGCAAATCCGTACATGATTCCCTGATCGCCCGCCCCGATCTCCTTGTATTTACCTGAATCGGCGCGGGTGCCCATGTTGATGTCCGGGGACTGAGGAATAATGGCGTTCAGAACGCCAATGGAGTTGCCGTTCAGGCCGACGGCGATATCGTTGTATCCGATGCTGAGAACGGTTTCCCGAACAATCTTGTCAAGGTCAATCCAGGCCCTGGTGCTGACCTCCCCGCCGACGACGCAAAGCCCTTTGCCGAGGAAGACCTCGATGCCGCAGTGGGGCATATTGTTGATGTCCATCCCGAGCTTTTTCTCCTGGTCAAGGATGGTGGCGATGACGTGCGCGGCGATCGTATCCGCAACGATATCCGGATGTCCAATCTTGATGCTTTCCGATGTGATCTGCATTTTTGTCTCCTTTTATAAGTTTAGTTTTCCCAAAACGAAAAAACCCGCGCCAGAGCGCGGGTTATAATTCACATGCACTTTAGCACATTTATATAGCGGAGCAATTGACATAAATTCCCGCTTCCGGCGCGGTGAATACGTCACGAAAAATAAAAAGTCAAGGAAAATATCAGAGACGTTCAAAAAAAGAAAATTTTTGCTTGACTTTCCACAACCGGGACATACAATGCGCGCATTCTTTTGCTGTGGTAAGTGAGCCACGGCATAACAAATCGACCATCAAACATAAATTGAGGAGGAGCAGAAATGGAGCAAGAAAAGAAGATTGTTCAGGGAAGACGTTCGTTTTTAAAGAAGGCAGGGGCGGGAATCGCCGCAGGAGCGGGAATCGCCGCAGGCATAGGGGTGGGGGCGCCGTTTGCTCATGCGCAGACAACAATTCGCTGGCGCCTTGCGTCCAGCTTTCCGAAGTCGCTGGACGCCCTCTTCAGCCCGTCCGAGGAGTTTGCCAAGATTGTCGGAGAGATGTCCGGCGGGAAGTTTACGATAACCGCCCATCAGGCCGGGGAGCTGCTTCCCGCATTTGGCGTGGTTGACGGCGTGCAGAACGGGACGGTGGAGTGCTGCCACACAGCGCCTTACTATTTTTTCGGCAAGGATGAGACCTTTGCGATCGGCACCGCGATTCCCTTTGGCCTGAACTCCCGCCAGATGACCGCCTGGATGCACGAGGGAAATGGCCTGAATCTGATGCGCGAATTCTACAAAGGCTACAATATCATCAACTTCCCGATGGGCAATACCGGGGCGCAGATGGGCGGATGGTATCGCAAGGAAGTTAAATCGTTAAAGGATTTAAAAGGGTTGAAGATGAGAACCGCCGGAATCGCCGGCACCGTTATGCAGCGGCTGGGGATGGTGACTGTGAGCATGCCGGCAGGCGAGATTTACACATCTCTGGAAAAGGGCACCATCGACGCCGTCGAGTTCGTCGGGCCGTATGACGACCTGAAACTCGGTTTTTACAAGGTGGCGCCGAATTATTACTATCCCGGCTGGTGGGAAGGCGGCGCGGCGACTGATCTTTATGTGAATGCGAAGGCATTCGAGGCGCTTCCGGCGGAGTACAAGGCGATGGTCGAGGCGGCCGCGGCGCGTTCGCACGTGAAGATGCAGTCCATATACGACGTCAAGAATCCGGTGGCCTTGAAGCAATTGGTGGCCGGAGGCGCCAAGCTGCACCGTTTCTCGAAGGATATCATGGATGCCGCATTCAAGGAGTCGATGGCACTCTATAGCGAGCTTTCCGCCAAGAATCCTCGCTGGAAGAAGGTTTACGAAGACTACAGCAAGTTCCGGTCGGACTCGAACATGTGGTTCCGGTTCGCCGAGGCCGGTTTCGACACTTTCATGCATGCGCAGAAGTTGTAAGATTAGCATTCAGTAGAGGCAATTGCAAAACTCCGTGTCATGCCCGAATGCTTTTGTCGGGCATCCATGATTTCAAATAGTTAAAAACTGGATTCCCGCCCAGAAGCGTCGCGGGAATGACAGCGTTGGGAGTTTTGCAATTGGCTCAGTAGAGAAAAAAAGCCCCGCGCAGTCTCAACGGGGCTTTTTTTCAGGACAAATCTTTGTTACTATTTCCCGTATGATATTTATTTCTTTGCCGCGATCAGTTCGGCATTGATCAGGATAATTGCAGAAGGGGGTTGAGGGATGTCCAGTGCGAAAGGAGGATCGAAGAATCTTCTTGAAGATGTAATTGATGCGGGTCTTTGCACGGGATGCGGCGCGTGCGTTACCGGTTGTCCCTATATCGTTGTGTGCGAGGGGAGGGTTGTTGTCCTGGATCGGTGCACAATCGAAGAAGGCGATTGCTACAGACACTGTCCCCGCACCAGCACCGACATGAACGCAGTCAGCGACAAGGTTTTCGGGGTTCCTTTCAGCATCGCCGAGACTGGTCATGCGTTGACGATAGCGATGGCGCGGTCGGCCGATAACCGGACCAGCAACAAGGCGCAGGACGGAGGATGCGTGACGGCGCTTCTGGCCTTCGCCCTTGCGGAGGGAATGATCGATGCCGTGGTGTGCACAAGAATGGATGAAGAGAAGGTGCCGCACGGCTTTATCGCGCGCTCGCGCGACGAATTGCTGCAATGCGCCGGATCGAGCTACGAGGCGGGATTTGCCATCGAGGCATTCAGAAAGATTCCCGCCGATAACGTCGACAGGCTTGCGGCAGTCGGGGTTGGCTGCCAGGTCGAAGCGCTGGCCAAAATGAAGGCGAGTTTGCCGGTAAATGGCGGAAATCCCGCCCGCATTCAATTAACCGTGGGGCTCTTTTGCGGATGGTCGCTCCGTTCAGATTATTTTCGCCCCCTTCTCAAGGAAATCTGCAACCCGGCGCAAATCGTTAAATTCGACATTCCCCACAGTCCTCACACAAGTTTCGACGTATATACGCAGGAGGGGAGGAAATCCGTTGCGCTTGACGAGATCAGAGCCGCCATCAATCCCGCTTGTCAGTACTGCTGGGACATGACAGCGGAATTTTCCGATATCTCGGTTGGTTCCGCCGGTTCCAAGTTTCCGGGATGGAACACCATTGTCATTCGCACTGAAAAGGGCGCCGGGCTTGTGGCGCGGGCGAGGGACGCAGGACTTGTCGAAATCCAGTCCCTTCCGGAGTGGAGATTGTCGCAACTGACGACGGCGGCGCTCAACCGGAAAAAGGCGGCCTTCAAAAAGCTTGCCGAAAAAAGCGGCGACCGTCATGATCTTCTTTATATCTCCGGTCTTGCGGAAGGGTTCGCCGACAGTTTGCTGGAAGGCTGACATGCGGGAGCTGTCATTACGAAACTAAGGAGGGTGAGTCGATGGCCAGTATTGCGACTGATAATCCGGGGGCCGTTGTTCTGCTGATGGGCAACGAAGCGATCGCCAGAGGGGCGATCGAGGCGGGGATCGGGGTTGCCGCCGCCTATCCGGGAAGTCCCACCTCGGAAATATTGCCGACGATTGCCGGCGCGGCCGGGGAGAGGGATATTCACGTCGAGTGGTCTGCGAACGAAAAGGTGGCGACGGAAGTGGCCGCTGCCGCATCGCTTGCGGGGATACGTTCGCTTGCAGTCATGAAGCAGAACGGTTTGAACATTGCGGCAGATTTTATCGTCAATCTGAACATGACCGGGAGTGGGGATGGCGGAATGGTGATCTTTGTCGCCGATGATCCGGGCGGCATGACGAGCAGCAACGAACAGGATTCGCGAATAGTTGCCAAATGGCTCGACAATCCTCTGCTGGAGGCCCAAAGCGCCCAGGAAGCAAAGGAGATGCTGAAGTGGGCCTATGAACTTTCCGAAAGGCTCAAGCTGCCTGTTTTCCTGAGGGGAGTGACACGGCTTTGCTACACGCGAGGCAATGTCGCGCTGGGCGAGTTACCTCCTAAAATTCAGAAAAAAGCCTACTTTCCCGATACCTGGGATATGTACAATCCGACTAAAAGCAAGTTCACTGCGGGGCCCTCCCCCGTGGCGCACCGGAATCTGCACGAAAAACTCGAAAAAGCCCGCGGCATTTTTGAGGAATCCCCGTTTAATCGGTACAGCGGGCCGGAAAATCCGGAACTGCTGATTATTGCCTCGGGTGTCTGCACATCGTACAGCGCCGAGGCGCTGAATGTCCTGAAGATCGAGAAGCGGGTCGGGTTGCTGAAATTGGGGACGATCTGGCCTCTTCCGGAGAAACTGGCGGCTAAATGGCTTGGCTCCACAAGAAAAGTGCTGTTTGTCGAGGAGACGGACCCTTTCATCGAGCAGAGCGTGATGGAATTTGCGGCCAGCAGGCTTCCGGAAATGGGCGGACTCACCTTTTTCGGCAAGCGCTCCGGCCATCTTGCCCCCTGCAACGAACAGAGCACCGACCTGGTCATTGCAGCGCTGACTGATATTCTGGGGTTGCCTCCGCAATTGGGCGATCCCGACTATCAAAAAAACGCCGCAGAGGCGATGAAACTAGTTCCGAATCGCCCCATCAACATGTGTGCGGGCTGCCCCCACCGGGCGACTTTCTGGGCGGTAAAAAACGCCATTGCCCTGGACGGGCGAAACGGGTTCGTCTGCGGGGATATAGGTTGTTACTCAATGTCCTTTGCCGCTCCCGGTTTCTACCAGGCGCGGACAATGCACGCAATGGGTTCCGGAACCGGGCTGGCAAACGGATTCGGCAACATGCAGCGGTTTGGGTTTACCCAGCCCGTGCTTGCAGTGAGCGGCGATTCGACGTTCTATCATGCGGTGCTGCCCGCCCTGGTAAGCGGCGTCTATAACAAGGCTAATTTTACACTCCTTATCCTCGACAACAGCGCGACCGCGATGACGGGATTTCAGCCTCATCCCGGCACGGGATTGCGGGCAACGGGCGAAACGGCCCCGGTTGTCGATATGGAGGAGCTGTGCAGGTCGGTTGGCGCCGAGGTGAGGGTCTGTGACCCCTTTGCACTAGGGGAGGCCACGAGGGCAATCCTGGAGATGATGAAGAAGGAAGGGGAGGGACCCCGGGTCGTCATCATGCGGCATATGTGTCAGTTGCTCAAGGCAAAACGGAAGATTCCCGATAAATATCGCGTGTTCGTGGATCAGGAGAAGTGTCTCGGCGATTCCTGCGGATGCGACCGGCTCTGCACCAGGATTTTCGGCTGCCCCGGCCTGATGTGGGACAGCGGGGCGAGAAAGGCCGTGATAGATGAGGCGATCTGTGTCGGTTGCGGGCTCTGCGCTGATGTCTGCCCTGCGGGCGCGATAAAAAAAGAGGAGGTGAACTGAGCATGGCTGCCGGAACATTGTCAAAAGAACCATTTAACCTGATTGTGGCAGGGGTTGGCGGCCAGGGTAACGTGCTTTTGTCCGCGTTTATTGGCTTGGCGCTTGTCCGCGAAGGGTTTATGGTTAGTGTTGCCGATACCTTCGGCGTGAGTCAGCGGGGGGGATCGGTGACCAGTCATATCAAGATTTCCCAAGAGACCTCTTACAGTTCCGTCACACTCCGGGGGAAGGCCGATGTCATTCTCGGCATGGAGCCGGTCGAGACCCTCAGGGCTTTGGGAGAATTCGGGAACCCGGACGTGGTTGCGATCGTGAATCCCCGGCCGGTGCATCCCTCCGGCGGCATTCCCTATCCCGATCTGGATGAGGTTAAGCAGGCGATCCGCAAACTTTCCGCAAAGGCAATGTTTGTAAATGCCACCGAAGAGGCGTTGAAGATGGGCGATCCGATCTATACGAATATCATCCTGCTGGGCGCCCTGATGGGGGCGGAGGTGTTGCCTGTAGGGAGACAGGCCCTGCTGCCCATTTTGCAAGAGCGTTTTCCGCAGGGAATATTCGAAATGAATCTCAAGGCTTTCAACAAAGGAATAGAGCTTATCAAGGGCGCCTGAATCTGCCGGGAGCAGCAAACCCGTTTCCCGGTGGGCAGAACTTGGGATAATGGTATTGCTTGTTGACTTTTGGGAAGAGGGCAATAAAATGCAGCGGCTTTTCGTTTTGGAAAGATCCACGGTAACCACCTGCAAAAATTGATAACGAGGAGGGTAAGCGATGAAGAAAGAAAAGAAGATGGCTGAAGGGAGACGTTCGTTTTTAAAGAAAGCGGGAGCGGGCATGGTGGCTGGCGCCGGCATTGCCGCCGGAATGGGGGTTGCGGCCCCCTTTGTTCATGCCCAGTCAGCCATTCGCTGGCGTCTGGCGATGAGTTTTCCAAGATCGCTTGACACCATCTACAATCCGGTCGAGGAGTTTGCCAAGATTATCGGCGAGATGTCCGGCGGCAAGTTTACCATATCTGTGCACCCCGCCGGAGAACTTCTCCCCGCCTTTGGCGTTGTTGACGGCGTGCAGAACGGAACGGTGGAGTGCTGCTTCACAGCCGCTTACTATTTCTTCGGCAAGGATGAGGTATTCGCGATCGGCAGCGCCATCCCCTTTGGTCTGAATTCAAGGCAGATGACCGCCTGGATGTTCGAGGGCAACGGCCTGAAGCTCATGCGCGAATTCTATCATAATTATAATATCATCAACTTCCCGATGGGCAATACCGGGGCGCAGATGGGCGGGTGGTATCGTAAGGAGTTGAAATCGTTAAGTGATGTTAAGGGCTTGAAGATGAGAACCGCCGGCATTGCCGGAACGGTCATGCAGCGGCTCGGGATGGTGACGGTGAGCCTGCCCGCCGGCGAGATTTACACCTCGCTGGAGAAGGGCGCCATCGACGCCGTCGAGTGGATCGGCCCCTATGACGACCTGAAGCTTGGTCTGTACAAGGTTGCGCCTCATTACTACTATCCCGGCTGGTGGGAGGGGAGCACGCAGGCTGACCTGTACATCAATATAAAGGCATTCGAGGCGCTTCCGGCGGAGTATAAGGCGATGATCGAGGCCGCCTCGGCGCGTTCGCAAATCAAATTCCAGGCCGGTTACGATGTCAAGAATCCGACAGCCCTGAAGCAGTTGGTGGCAGGCGGCGCCAAGCTGCACCGTTTCCCCAAGGACATCATGGATGCCGCGTTCAAGGAGTCGATGGCGCTCTATGGAGAGCTCTCCGCGAAGAACCCTCGCTGGAAGAAGATTTACGAAGACTACAGCAAGTTCCGGGCGGACGAGAATATGTGGTTCAGGTTTGCCGAAGCCGGGTTCGACAATTTTATGCATGCGCAGAAGCTTTAGGAAAATCTGCTGTTTTCTCTGGAACAATAAAAACCCGTCCTTCCGCAAGCGAGCTTTGGGAAGGGCGGGTTTTTCGATATCGCCGAAGGGCTATGCAGGTTCTGATAGAGGCCTTGTCGCGGAGGGCATTATTTTTTGCCCTTGTCCTTTTCCAGCGCGCGCATGACCGCTGCCATAGGATCCTCCTCTTCCTTCTGTCCGCCGGCGCCGCTCTCCGGCGCCAGGGATGTTTCCTGGCCGTCCGCCTGTTCCGGCGAGGGGGCCTCCAGCGTTGCGGCGCTTTGCTCTTCCCCGTATTCCCCCTGCTCGGCTTCGAGCTTTATGCTGTCGAGATTCACCGCCTTATTCTTGTCGAGCCCGCCGGTTACGAGCTGCGGAAAGGATAACACCACGATCACCATAATCACCTGCAGGGCGATGAATAAAACGGAGCCCTTGTAAATCTGGGGCGTTGTCATGGCCTTAACCGTCTTGCCCGTTATCCGGTCGATATAATCGTTGCGCGGGGCAACGCTGCGGAGGTAGAAAAGGGCAAAGCCGAACGGGGGCGACAGGAAGGAGGTTTGCAGGTTCATCCCGATCAGGACGCCGAACCATACCAGGTTGATGTCCAGTTTGGTGGCCACCCCGACCAGAAGCGGGATGACGATGAACGCGATCTCGAAAAAATCGATGAAACAGCCCAGTATAAAGACCAGGATGTTCACTGCGATCAGAAAACTCAGCCTTCCGCCCGGAAGTTGGGCAAAGATATGTTCAACCCAGAGGTGGCCGTCCGCCGCATTGAAGGTAAAGCTGAACACCGTCGCCCCGATCAGGATAAACATGACAAAGCAGGAAAGAATAGTTGTGTTTTCAAGGGCCTGCTTGAAAAGTGCAAAATTAAGCTTTCGCCGGGAGAAGGCCATGATCATGGCGCCGGAAGCTCCCATAGCCCCCCCTTCAGTCGGGGTGGCGACGCCGATGAAAATGGTGCCGAGGACCAGAAAGATCAGCACCAGCGGAGGGAGCAGCGCAAAAACGACGCGCTCAGAAAGTTTGGACAGCAGATGGAGGCGGAGGAGTTTATTGGCTATTGCCATCACAAATGCCACTAACGAGGCCACAGTCACGGAAAGGGTGATGATTTCGTCGGAAGGCGCCTTGTCTGTGCGGCCGATAAGCGGATTGATTATGGAATCGTGAAAGTAGCTCCAGACAAACGCCGCGGCAATCGCGATGCCGAGGACAACCAGCAGGGATATGTAACCGCTGGCGCCGTTTTCTTCCCTATAGATGCGCGCCTCTTTCGGCAGAGCTGGCACCCACCTTGGCCGGACGATGGCAAGGATAATGATAAAAAGCATGAACAGTGCCACCAGAAGCAAGCCCGGAACCATCGCGCCGGCGTACATATCGCCGACGGAACATCCCAGTTGATCGGCCATGACGATCAAGACCAGGGAGGGTGGAATGATCTGCGCCAGTGTGCCAGAGGCGGTGATGACCCCGGCGGTGACGCTGTTGTTGTAGCCATAGCGGAGCATAATCGGCAGCGAGATCAGCCCCATCGAGATGACAGCCGCCGCCATCACGCCGGTGGTCGCAGCCAGTAGGGCGCCGACAAAGATCGTCGCTATGGCGAGGCCGCCCCGCAGAGGGCCGAACAACTGGCCGACCGTTTCCAGCAGGTCCTCGGCCATGCCGCTTCTCTCGAGGATGAGACCCATAAAGGTAAAAAAGGGAATCGCCAGCATGGTTTCATTCTGGACGATCCCGAAGATTCTGAGCGGCAGCGCCTGGAACAGGGAATTATGGAACATCCCTGCCTGTATCCCGATGAACCCGAAGGTAAGGCCGGTGGCCGCAAGGCTGAAGGCGACCGGGAACCCGGTTAACAAAAAGCAGAAAAGGCCGACGAAAAGCAGAGGGACGAAGTTATTGGCGATGAATTCCATCTCAGCATACCTCCGATCGACTGGGATCAGAGTGTGTTTCAGCGCAATCCTCGTTCTCGATCTTATGGGAGAGCGGATCAGGAATCATCCCTTTCAAAAAAGCGATCCGCTTTACCAGTTCCGAAAAGCTCTGCAACAGCAGCAGTGAAATGCCGATCGGCAACAGCAGATAAACCGGCCAGCGGATAAGTCCGCCGGCGCTTTGCGACATTTCTCCGCTTTGCAGGGCATTGACAAACAGCGGCCAGGAAAGGCCAATCAAAAGTAAGCACAGAGGCGCCAGAAAAAGGATGATGCCCAGGATGTCAATTACTGAGCGCGCTCGGGGGGAGAGATGAGAGGAAACAAAATCGATCCGGACGTGGGCATTTTTGAGGAAGGCGTAGCCGGCGCCCAGCAGGAAGACGGCTCCGTAAAGGTACCACTGCATTTCGGTAAACGCGTTGGAGCCAATTCTGAAAAGTTTGCGCGCCAGAGCATTGCCGGTGCTTAAAAGCACCGAGGCCAGAATAAACCAGATAATAACCTGACCGATTCGTCTGCTCAAGCCATCGATCAGCCCGGATATTTTGAGAAGCACCGTCATATTTTCACCTCGTGGGCCGCTTTATAAGGAACGCTAATCCCTTACTGCACATCCGAGTATGCCATTACTATCCCCGGCTATTGCGCATTTAGACTGCCTTCGGGCTAACTTAAGTTAACTCTCAGCAGAACCGCTTCCCGCCAGACGGTATAATATGGATAAAATTTTATTTATTGGAATATTATCCGCTGGAGTTACTGCGGCTCTATAGAAAAAAATTTTCTGCCTGTCAATAGATTATATCCGTGATGCTAAATGTCCAAGGAGGAGAGAGAAGTCCTCAACATGGGAACTGGTTGTTGTTGCCGCTCCTTTTTAGGGGATAATCTTTTACCATAGAGGCAATTGCAAAACCATTTGTCATTCCCGAAAGCGAAGCTTAATGTTCATAATATGGTTTTTCAAGCAGTTAGAACCAGATTATGAACATTAAACTTCGTTTTCCCGCTCAGAATCGTTGCGGGAATGACAAAAATGGGGAATTTTGCAATTACCTCCATATTCTTGGGTTTCAGTTTATGTATGGTGTGCGTTATCGGCGCTCACAGGTTTTTCGTAAGTGTTGACGGCGCGGCGGAAAAAATAGTATATTAAAAAAAATTAAAATCATACGGAGGTGAAAGGATGAAAAAAGCTCTTATTGTGTATTACAGCAGAACAGGAAAGACCGAACAGATGGCCGAGCATATTGCCGAGGGGGTCAGAATTTCCGGCAACGAAGCCGAGCTCAAAAAGGTTTCCGAAATCAAAAATGAAAAAGATTTAGCCGGATACGACGCCTATATCTTCGGCTGCCCGACGTACCATCGAACAATGCCCCATAATTTCGAAACCTTTTTGTTTCTTGCCCAGAAGGCGGGGCTGCAGGGGAAAGTTGGCGGCGCCTTCGGTTCCTACACCCACAGCGGCGATGCCCCGAAGATGATTTTCGACACGATGGAGTTTGTTTACAAGATGAAGGTTACGAATCTTGGTTCCTTCAATATGCTGGAACATATCGTGGGGACGCAGGAGGGGCTCAAATCCTGCCATGACTATGGCAAGGCAATCGGGGAGCAGCTCGCGGGCTGATTCTTCTAAACCTTTAAAGAAAGGAGAAATGCAATGGCAAAACAGCTTGAGGTTTACAAGTGTAAAATTTGTGGAAACATTGTTGAGGTGCTGCACGGCGCCGCCGGCGTCTTGATCTGCTGCGGTCAGCCGATGGAGCTGCAGACGGAAAACACCGCCGATTCCACGAAGGAAAAACATGTTCCGCTGATTGAGAAGATCGAGGGGGGGTACAAGGTAACCGTGGGTTCGACGCTCCATCCGATGGAGGAGAAACACTATATCCAGTGGATCGAGCTGATTGCCGACGGTAAGGCCTATCGGCAGTTTTTAAAGCCCGGCGACGCGCCCTCCGCGGTGTTCAATCTTTCCGCGGCAGCCGTGACGGCGCGGGAGTATTGCAATATTCATGGGCTGTGGAAGTCCTGAAACGGACAACGGCATCAATTCGGCTGTTAGTTAACCCGCGAACGGTTGATTGAGGTGGTCGTTTCATAGTAAATGTCGCAGATCCGGGGCCAGGGTGTTGCAATAAAAAACGCCCTTCTCCCGTTTCATGAAATTTCTTTGAGGCTGCTTGCGTTACTCATCCAGGGCCGCCCTGAGCTTCCGGGAGAGTTCTTCCATCCTGAATGGTTTCTGGATAAAACCTTTGCAGCCCCTATCCATGATATCCCTTGCCTGCCCGTCGATGCTGTAGCCGCTTGACAGCAGAACGCGGACTTCGGGGTCGATTTCCCGCAGGCGGTCAAAGGTTACGCTGCCCGATATTCCCGGCATGATCATATCCAGTACAACCAAGTCGATCTCTCCCCGTTTTTCTAAAAATGTAGCGAGAGCCTCCTGGCCGCTGCCGACTGGATAGACGCGGTAGCCAAGCAGGGAGATAAGTTCTTTTGTTGTTTCCAAAACGGTCTTTTCATCGTCGACCAAAAGAATAGTTTCCCCTACCCCTGGCCCTTTTTTCGCTGCTTCGGTCGTGCCGGCGCCTTCTTTCTGGATTGCCGGCAGATATATGCTGAAGGCCGTTCCGTGGCCAGACTCACTGGTTACCTCAATCATTCCCCGATGTCCCTTGACGATCCCGTAAACGGTTGCCAGCCCCAGTCCCGTCCCTCTGCCTCTCGTTTTTGTTGTAAAAAAGGGATCGAATATCCGTTCAATGGTCTTTTTATCCATCCCGACTCCGGAATCTTTTATCGATAATCTGATATAAGCTCCCGGTTCTATTTCATTGGCCTTTGCCTTGCCTTCATCCAGAATAATGCTATTGGTCATTAGGTTGAGGGTTCCCCCGTCGGGCATGGCCTGCCCCGCATTTACATAAAGATTCATCAGCATTTGTTCCATCTGCCCCGGGTCAACCTCTGTATCCAGAAGATCGGGTTCGAGGAGCAAATCAATGGAAATCTCTTTTTTGGTTCTGCCGAACAGCTCGGAGGTCTTGGCGATTATTTTGTTCATGTCGGATGGTTTCTGCTCATATCGTCCTTCGCGGGCAAAGCCCAGAAGCTGTTTTGTCAAATTGGCGCCTCGGTCCACCTGTTCCTCTATATGACGCAGACGCTGGTAGTTGGGGTCGGAATCGTTCGTTTTGAGCAGCATAAGCGAGGTGTATCCCAGAATTCCCATCAGCAGGTTGTTGAAATCATGGGCGATCCCTCCCGCCAGGGTTCCTATGGACTCCAGCCGCTGGGAGTTGTTTAATTTTTTCTCCATCTTCTGGTACTCGGTAAAGTCTTTCAGGGAACTGACGATGCCCAGGGGACGGCCTTGGGAATCCTCGATGAAGGCGCCGTACATATTGAATGTCCGTTCTTCTCCGTCCTTAGTGAGCAGACCGCCGATAAAATTGTTCACCGCTTTTCCTTCGTCACGGATATTCTTGAATAATTTTTTATAAATTCCCCGGTCTTCCTTTTTGGCAAAGTCAATAAAATAATGCCCCAGCACCTCTTCCTTTTCATGCCCCAAGAGCAGTTTCCACGCAGGATTTACATAAGTGATTGAGCCGCTGCGGTCCATCGTGTAAACAATATCCGGCGAACTTTCACTCAAGGCGCGGAAGCGAGCCTCCGTTTCCAGGCAGGACTCCTGCGCGCGTTTTTGTGCGGTTATGTCATTGCCAATCGACATAATACCGGTCAGTTTTCCGTCCTTATCGTAAACCGGTTTGTTGGTCCAAATTATCCAGATCCGTTCGCCATTCTTGCGCATGTTTTCATTGGCGTTGTTGACAAAGCGATCCGGATCGGCGATAATTTCGGCGATCATTTTTTCGAGGTCACGCCCGGTCGATTCCGTCTTCGGCACAATCGTGTCGACAACTTTTTTACCGAGGATCTCCTCTTTGCGCCATCCGAAAAATTTCTCGGCGAATTCATTAAAATAGTTGATATTTCCCAGGGTATCAAAACGGAGAATAACGCTGTTGGAATTTTCCACCAGTTCACGGTAATTCTCTTCACTTTTTTTTAACTTATTATAGGAGATTTCCATTTCAGCAGTTTTGGCCCGGACTTTTCTCTTTATTGTAAAGTTGCAGAGAACAAACACCAGGAAAAGCGCCGCTCCGGCCAAGAAAACGAAAAGTGAGTATTTAAGGTCGGGAATTATTTGCATTGATAAGCCTCCGCTTGCTGCTTCTGAAGGGAATGGTGAAAGAAAGAATGATAATAAGGGGAGGTAATTGCAAAACTCACCATTCTTGTCATTCCCGTAACGATTCTGAGCGGGAATCTGGTTCTAACTGCTTGAAAAACCATATTATGAACATTAAGCTTCGCTTTCCCGATAGAGACATTATGAACATTAAGCTTCGCTTTCGGGAATGACAAATGGTTTTGCAATTGCCTCAGGGGAGTAATTATAAGCTTCATGAAATAATGAGTGGTGTTCATGCTTTTCGCCTATCCACAAAGGGTAAAGAGATTAAAGTCATCCCTTTTTCGTCAGGGGATGTCGCCCTGAAGGTTAGCCTCGAACGCTAATAAGCGGGTGCTTTTTTGTCAAGGAAATTTTGGATTCTTAGCCGGACGTCATTATTTTTTTCGGATGAGCCAAAACACTGTTCCCTCCAGATTTTTTTGCTGCGTAGAGCAGCATATCAACTTTATTAATTAATTCAAGGGGGTCTGTTTCGTTTGTGCGCTGAATCATCCCCATGCTCAGTGTAACGCGAAAGTTTCCTGCATTTCCCTCCTTGAAATCAAAGGGCCAGCGTTCGTTGAAGGCACTGCGTATCTTCTCAGCCACTGTTAAGGCCTGTTCACTGTTCGTTTCCGGCAGCAGGACAAAAAACTCGTCTCCACCGTACCGGAAGGAAAGATCAGACTGTCTCGTAGTTGCATGGAGGATATCCCCAACCAGGCGCAGGACGTTGTCCCCTTCAAGATGACCAAAACTGTCGTTGCATTGCTTGAATTTGTCGAGGTCAAAGCCGATAACGCTCAAATCACGTTTGTGGCGTATGGCCCGTGACAACTCAAAGGACAGGGATGTGTAAAAATGGCGCTGATTGTAAAGGCCGGTCAGCCCGTCGGTAATTGAAAGGGTTCTCAACTTTTCTTCGAGTTTTTTCTTGCTGGTCAGATCGTGAAAAAAACCGACGCTGCCCACTTCCTCGCCGTTCTCAATAAGCAGGGCAGCGGAAAGCCTGATCGGTATGTGGTTGCCCGCGCTGTCGACTATTTCGGTTTCATATCCAATCAGCCGGTTTTTTCCCCCGAATTTTTTCGAGTAGATAGCTGCTTTTACCGCCTTTGCATTTTTGATATCCTCGTATAATTCGGTTATATGCAGTTTGCCGAGGACGTCTTCAACGGCATGGCTGGTCATGGCGGCGGCTGCCGGGTTGAAGATGATGACGACCCCTTTATTGTTTACGCCGATTATGGCGTCGGGGCAAGCTTCGACCAGGCGGAGAAGAAGGATTTCCGACGATTTGTAAAGCGAATTTGCGATTTTCATAAGGTTTTTCTCATTTGAGCCAATTGCAAAACTCCGTGTCATGCCCGAAAGCGGAGCTTAATGTACACAATGCTTTTGTCGGGCATCCATGATTGCAAATAGTTAAAAACTGGATTATGAACATTAAACTTCGTTTTCCCGCCCAGAGTTTACCCCCGCGTAGGCGGGGGCGGGAATGACAGCGTTGGGAGTTTTGCAATGGGCTCTATATTAAAAACTTTCTCGTGTCAAGGAGTTATCGCATTGAGCTCTACCCGGCTTTGGGGCGTGTCGTTTTTTTCGGGCGGCTTGAAGATGTCGTCTTTCTTCTGAAAGATGCGTTCGGCCGGAATCTTGCCCTGTTGGATCAGAAAGCGCATCACGGCCTCTGCCCGTTCGCGCGCCAAATTTTCCAATTCGTCTTTTTCGACCTTGGTATTGGCGAGAATCAGCTTGACCATTTCAGCATCCGGCAACTTGATCTCCAGGCCGAGGGCATTGCGCGGTTTGGGGAACTTTTCCTTTGCATAAACCGCCCTCAGGTAGATCGAGTACTCCTCCGGGGAAAGCGGAGGCGCCTCTGCGTCTTCTGTCGCCGTGCTCTGTCTGTCCCGGGCCAGTGCCAGGATTTTTTCCCGCTTTATCTTGCGGTTGAGCAGCTCGTTCCGATAGGTTTCGGCGTCCTTCTCCCGATCCACGTATGCCGAAAGCGACATTTTGAGCCCCGGGCGTTCGCCAAGTCCCTTGGCCAGCGATGCGAGCTTCTGCTCCTCTGCCGGTTGCAGGAAAGGGGTTCCGGGCGAGAATCCGACCACGCTGAGATCGCTGCCTCCGCCGAAGAGGGAGGAGAGCAGCGAGAAGGGGGCGGTGACGGCCTTCACAAGCAGATTTTTGATGACCTGGAAGACGATGTCCCAGATATTGAATTGAGGATCATCGATCTGTCCCATAACCGGGACATCCAGGTGGATCTCTCCGTGCCGGTCCTTCAGAAGGGCTATCCCGAGCTTGACGGGCAGGCTCGTGGCCTTGTCGCTTTTTACCGGGTCGCCAAAGGTGAACTGATCGACCATGATTTTGTTCTCGGAGAGAAGTTTTTTGTTTTCGATATGGTACTTAAGGTCGAGAAAGAGCTTTCCCTGTTTGAGGATATATCCAAGATAGGTTTCGGCGTAGGGACTCAGCGGCGACAGGTCGATGTCCGTGAACGAGAGCTTGAGGTCAACGAAGAGATCCTCTCGCAGGGGGTTGATCTTGCCGGTGATCGTCATTGGGGAGCGGTTTTCCAGATTGCCGCGCAGGTCAACGTCGGCCAAAAGCGAGGCCTCGGACGAAAGGCCGCTGATCCGCCCGCCCAGATTGTAAAAGGTCGTTTCAAAATCGTTGGAGAGGTGCTTGTCGGTAAACGCGATGGTCCCGTCAAGGATCGTGACATTGCCGATGCGGACGGCTGGTGGCGCCTTTGGGCCGGCTTCGGCGGGGGAATCGGGCACAGTCGAAGGAGAGGCCTTCTGAGCTTCAGTCGCCGTTGCGGGGCTTGACCCTGGTTTGGCCGCTCCACCCTCCTTTTCCTCTTTCCGGGTCAGGTTCTGCAGGTTGAGGGTTCCGTCTTTGCGGATGATGATGCGTGAATAGACCTCATTGAGCGAAACCTCACCGATTTCCAGACGAAGCGGCTTGATATCCCCGTCGATCCCGTCGAGTTGCAGCCGCTTCCACTTCAGCAAATCTTCCTCTTCGACGGCATCGACCATGTGAAAGGAGCTGAGACCGGCTTTCCCCTTGAAGCTCCCCGTCGCCGCCCCGTCTTTCAGTGCGACGTCCAGATTCAGGGTCGCATCCAACAGGCCGCCGAGGATCAGGAAGTTCAGGTTCCCGGGGTAATAGGCCTCAAAATCGCGAATCGGCAGGCGGCCGATCCGCAGATCTCCCCGGTAACTAAAGGGAGACGGGGTGAGAGCGCCCCCTGCCTGGATGGGAGTTTCCTTTCCGAAGAGCGAAGCAAAACGGAATTGGGCTGGCTTCGGCGTGGGGCCGCTCAGGTCTGATAGAGAAAGCGTTGTGTCGCGCAACGTGAAACGTGGTTTTTTCGGGTGGGTCTTGTCGGTAACGGCGATATTGAAGCGGTCGAGTTCGATGCGCTTTATTTGATATTCGATGGGTTTGGCTGCTGTCTGTTTTGCCGGAGCTGTCTGTCTTGCAGGCGCCGCGACGGTCGCTTTCGCCGGTTGTTTTGTTGCCTGCGAAAGCAGCAGCGATTGGGTGGAGAGCTTCCCGTCGGCCTCGAGGGAGAGGGAGACATTTCCCTGGGAGAGCCGAAGCTGGTCGATCGCCAGACGGTTGGTTTTCTGGCTGAAACTTGCGCCAGTCACCGCCAGACGCGCCATGTCTATCCCCTCGCCTTTTCCGTACCTTGCGGAGAAATCCTTGACGGTGAGACTGCCCTTTTCGGCTGTCAGCCCGTTTTTTCCGCTGAAGGCGACCTCGCCTGACAGGTCAACCACCCCTTTAAGCGGCGCCGTCAGATAACCGGCCAGATAGGGCCACCCTTTTTGCAGTGGGAGTCCCGTCAACTGGACGGAGGCCTTGGCGGCCGGCTCGACGATGGTGAAACTGCCCTGGGTGGCTAAGCGAATCTGCCGGTCCACCAGCAGCGAGAGGTCGTATTGTCCGATTTGTTCAGGGCGATTGCCAACGTTTTTCAGGGCCAGTGCGAGCTCCTCCACGGAGGCCTTGAATCCACCCTGGGGAAGCTCGTCACGGAAATGGATACGGCCGTTTTGGAGCGCCAGTGAAGCGATGAAGACGGAGGGTGATTGAGCCTTGCCGTCACTGCCCGTGACCGTCCGCGTTGGAACAACGGAAGGCGCCCTGGCGGAAACGGGCGGCGGCGGGACCCGGTCTTTTAGCGAGTGTTTTCCTGCCGACACGGTTGCCGCTTTTTCCGGCTCGGGGTTGAGCAGACGTGCGAACATCCATTCGCCCCGCCGGTCGCGGCTTACGAACAGCTCCATTCCGGTAAGCGTGATCGCCTCGACGTCAAACAGGCCGGCAAAGGGCTCAAGACGGGACGTTTTGATCTCCAGCGAGGGGAGCTTGAGCAGCGGCTGCCCCGTTTTCAGGTTAAGGTCAAGGGCGTCAAGGCGGGCGAGGCCTTTGACGCTGAGTTCCGGGTTGCGGTCGGCAGCTTGCCGGTAAAGGATATCCGCATCGATGGTCAGTTTGCCCGAGGCCAGTTCGACCGGCGGCGCCTGCGGGACATAAGCCAGAAGCTCCGGCAGGCTGAACTGCTGAAGGGCGATGTGGACGGAACTTTCCAGGTCCTTGCTGAAGAGTTTGACCTTGGCCGTGACGACAAGGGGTGCGCCGTTGACGAGAGCGGAGATGCGGGGGACAGCCTCCCTGTCTGCCTCGGCCGGAATGCTGCTGAGCCAGGGGAGGGCAATTTCCAGGTTGTGGATGCTGTGCTTCCGCCCGCCCGCGACGATGCGGTCATCCAGAACCAGTGATCCGCCCGTCAGTTGGAAGCGATTCAGAACGAAGGGAAAAACTCCGGCTGATTTCGGGTTTTCCTCTTTTTTCTGGCGCTCCACGATTTCTGAAAAATTGAAGCTGTTAGCGCCTGTACGAATGATCCGGAGCGACGGGGATTCGATAAATACCTCGGAAAGCACCAGGGTGCGCCGGTAAATGGAGGTCGGGCTGACCGAGATGCGAAGGGCGCCGACGGATAGGAAGGGGCCGCCGCCCTTTTCTTCAACGGCAAAACCTCGTACAGCGGCAGTGAGGGTCAAGGGGTTTAGAGAGACCCTTTCTATCCGCACGTTGCGTCCGGTCGCCTCCCGCAGGAGCTCGACGGCCTTGTTTTTGATTAAAACCGGCAGGGCGGCGGCCATGAAGATTAACAAAGCGGCCAAGGCTCCGATGGCGAGCAGCGTGATTTTCTTCCACTTGGTCATGCGCATCTCCACTTTCGCCGCAAACGGCCAGCTTTTCAGGGCCGCCCCTTTCTCCGGGGGTAAGGGGGGCGTTACGTTTCTACCTGGTAAAAACCTTCTTCAAGAGATCGGTGGTTCGGGCAACGGGATTGGTTCGTATTTTAGTTTTTTCCTCGGCGATCATGTGAAACAGGTCATCCAGTTATTAGAACCAAAGCAGAAAAATGCCTCTATCAAAATTACCTGAAGGTATCCTATTCATAATCACTCAAAAAATCAAGCGGCATGCGGCAATGGAAGGGTAATTTATTCTGCATGCAAGTGCCAGTTCGAGCCCTTTTCCTTGCGGTCCCGCATAAATTATGACAGGATGCGCCGCCGTGGAGGAAGGATGGAGAGCTTTAAGCTTGTCAGCGAATTCAAGCCGCAGGGGGATCAGCCGCAGGCGATTGCGGGACTGGTTGCCGGTTTGGAGAAGGGCGCCCCGCACCAGGTTCTGCTCGGAGTCACCGGTTCCGGGAAGACGTTCACGATGGCCAATGTGATCGCCGCGGTTAATCGCCCCGCCCTGGTTATCGCCCATAACAAGACCCTGGCCGCCCAGCTCTACGGCGAGTTCAAGTCGCTCTTCCCGGAAAACGCCGTCGGCTATTTCGTCAGTTATTACGATTACTACCAGCCGGAGGCCTACATCCCCAGCACGGACACCTACATCGAGAAGGACTCGGCGATTAACGACGAGATCGACAAGCTTCGGCATGCGGCGACGCACATTCTGCTGGAACGGCGGGATGTCATTATTGTCGCCAGCGTCTCGTGCATCTACGGCATCGGCTCCCCCGAGGCGTACCAGGGAATGCTTTTAATGATCGAAGAGGGGATGGAGATCATGCGGGACGAGCTGCTGGCCCGGCTTGTCGAGATCCAGTATGAACGCAACGATATCGACTTCCACCGGGGAACCTTCCGGGTCCGGGGAGACAGCGTCGAGATTTTTCCCCCATACGAGGAGGACAAGGCGATCCGCGTCGAGTTTTTCGGCGACACGGTTGAGACGCTTGCGCTCGTCGATCCGTTGCGGGGCAGAAAACTGGAACGATTGCGCAGAATTGCCGTTTATCCCGGCAGCCATTATGTGACGACGAAGGATAACCTGAAGCGGGCGATAGTGGCGATTCGTGAGGAGCTGGGGGTGCGTCTTCCGGAATTGAAGACGCAGGAAAAACTGCTCGAGGCGCAGCGCATCGAGCAGCGCACCTCCTTCGATATTGAAATGATGGAGGAGATGGGATACTGCTCCGGCATCGAGAACTACTCCCGCCATCTGACGGGACGCAAACCCGGCCAGCCCCCGCCGACCCTGATGGAATACCTGCCGAAAGACGCGCTCATTTTTATCGACGAAAGCCACGCGACGCTGCCGCAACTTGTCGGGATGTACCGGGGAGACCGGGCGAGAAAGGAGACTTTGGTCAACTACGGGTTTCGCCTGCCGTCGGCCCTCGACAACCGGCCTCTGCGCTTCGAGGAGTTCGAGGCCTTCGCCAACCAGCGAATCTACGTCTCGGCGACGCCGGCAGTGTATGAGCTCGACAAATCAGCGGGGCGAGTTGTCGAGCAGATTATCCGGCCGACCGGTCTTATGGACCCGGAGATCATCATCCGGCCGGTCACCGGGCAGGTGGACGATCTGCTTGCCGAGATCCGGAAGCGGGCCGAACGGGGGGAAAGGGTGCTGGTCACAACGCTGACCAAGCGGATGGCGGAGAACCTGACCTCATATTACGAGGGGCTCGGCGTGCGGGTGAAGTACCTCCACTCCGACATCCACACGCTGGAGCGGGTGGAGATCATCCGGGATCTGCGAACCGGCGAATTTGACTGCCTGGTCGGAGTGAACCTGCTCAGAGAGGGGCTCGACATCCCGGAGGTTTCGCTGGTGGCGATTCTCGATGCGGACAAGGAAGGGTTCCTCCGTTCGGAGCGTTCGCTGATGCAGACAAGTGGGCGGGCGGCCCGGAATGTCGCCGGCGTGGTGATCATGTATGCCGAGGTGATAACCAATTCGATCCGCAAATGTCTTGACGAAACGAAGCGACGGCGGATTATCCAGGAAAGATTCAACCGGGAACACGGGATTACCCCGGAAAGCATCAAGACGGATATCCGTCGCATTCTTGGTTCCGTTTACGAGTCAGATTATGTTACGGTGGAGACCGTTTCGGAAGAGGCGGCGGCCTATGGGTCGGAAAAGGAGATTTCCGTTGTGATTCGCAAGCTGAAGGAGGAGATGAAGACGGCGGCAAAAGAGCTGGAATTCGAGAAGGCGGCGGCTCTGCGCGACCAGATTCGCGACTTGACGAAGCTGATGCTGGAAATCGCAGATTAATGTTCACAAATCGCAGATTAATGTTCATAAATCGTAGATTAATGTTCACAAATGGGTGGCAAAGTATAGCCGGAATAATTGTTGACGCCACGCCTTTCGCGGGTGAAGGGCGGCGAGCTTAAGGGACAGGATTGGAAAAATGGACGATATTGCCGATAAAAAAGAGCTGCGCAAAAGGATTCTTAAAATCAGAAACGCACTGCCGCCCGAGGAAAGGGCGGTTAAGAGCGCGGCGATAACAAACAGACTGACGGAGTTGCAAGATATTCGCCAGGCTGCCACCATCATGGTTTTTCTGAACTTTGGCAGCGAGGTTCAGACCGATGATCTGATCTCCTGGGGATGGGAAAAGGGAAAACGGATTGTTGCGCCGCTCTGCTGCCCGGAAACCAGAGAGATGGCGCCGTGTGTCATAAATGATTTCAGCGACCTCGAAACAGGTCATTACGGAATCCGGGAGCCAAAAGCGGCCTGCTCGCTTGTCGTGCCGCCCGAAGAGATCGACGTGGTTCTCATCCCTGCGGTTGCCTTCGATCGTCAGGGACGGAGAGTTGGTTATGGCGGCGGCTACTATGACCGTTTTTTGCCAAAGGTTCCCCGCGCCGCAAGGATCGGCATGGTTTTTTCCTGCCAGATCGTTCCCGCGGTCAATGCCGATGCTTATGACATCCCCGCGCAGAAAATTGTGACGGAAAAAGGTGTTATCGTTTCCGTGATGGATGTGTCGTAACAACCGGAGGCAGAAGGGTAGGGAGCGCGCAATTGACTGTTCAGATGTAAATATTCCTTGACAAGCATAAACTGCCGCCATAAACTCCCGCCGCTAAGGAGGTGCGGACATTGTGGGCGGAAGCAGGGTAGAGACGGCTGAAAACGTAACTTCAGGGAACTATGGGCCTGCCTGTACGAAATAGCTCACGGTCGGGAAATGCATCGGAAATTTCAGGGAAGTAGGACTTGGTTTTGAGCAAGAATTCACCTGCGGTGAAGCGAAGCGTTTTGTGCAGTGCGCTGTCAGAAGGTGGATGTGACCGCCGCGGGAATCCAGAAAAACTGAGGAGGTAAGAACGCTTGTATAAGATTTTACACATTGAGCAACTGGTGCCCAGCATCCATCTTTTTAAGGTTGAGGCGCCGGAAGTAGCGAAAAAGGCGCAAGCCGGACAATTTGTAGTCGTCCGGCTTGATGAAACGGGCGAGCGGATTCCACTCACTTTTGCTGACTGGGATGCGCAAGAGGGCACGGTTACCATCATCTTTATGGAAGTTGGCACCACTACCCACCGCCTGGCAAGAATGAAGGCCGGCGATTATATCGCCGATTTTGTTGGTCCTCTGGGCGTGCCCACTCATGTCGAGAAATTCGGCACAGTGCTCTGTGTGGCGGGCGGGGTTGGCGTGGCGCCGATTGTGCCGATCGCCCGCGCCTTAAAGCAGTCCGGCAATAAAGTAATAACGATCATGGGCGCCCGGAGCAAGAACCTGCTTTTTTGGGAAGACAGGCTAAGGGATGCCAGCGACAAACTGATAGTGACTACCGATGATGGCTCGTATGGCCGCAAGGCTCTGGTGACGGAACCGCTGAAGGAACTTCTGGAGGGCGGAGAAAAGATTGATCGGATAATTGCCATTGGTCCCAGCATAATGATGAAGTTCTGCGCGGTGACGAGCAAACCTTTCGGCGTTAAAACTATTGTCAGCCTGAATCCGATAATGGTTGACGGCACCGGCATGTGCGGCTGTTGTCGGGTGGCAGTGGGCGGTGTTACCAAATTTGCCTGTGTGGAAGGTCCTGATTTTGACGGGCACCAGGTGGATTGGAATTTGCTGGCGGCGCGCCAGCGCACTTACACGGCAGAGGAGAAACAGTCTCTGGAGCAGTGGCGCTGTCAGTGCGGCGAACAGAAATAAGCTGAGAGGAGATAGAGGGAGCATTATGGCCAAACTGAATTTGAATCGGATGGAAATGCCCCGGCAGGATGCAATCAAGCGGGGTAAAAATTTCAACGAAGTTGCCCTGGGATATACAAGGGAGATGGCAAAAGAGGAAGCTGGCCGCTGCATTCAGTGCGCCAAGCGCCCCTGTACGGAGGGATGTCCCGTTATGGTCGATATCCCCGAGTTTATCAAGGCTGTTACCGAGGACAACATGCCGGAGGCGGTTCGGGCGCTGAAGGGCAAGAATGCCCTGCCCGGCATCTGCGGGCGGGTCTGCCCCCAGGAGGTGCAGTGTGAAGCAGTATGCACCCTGGGGAAAAAGGGAGCGCCTGTCGCCATCGGGCGGCTGGAACGATATGTGGCCGACTGGGAGCGGGAGAATATCGCGCCGGTTGAGCGCAAGATAGAGCTGGCGACGGCTACCGGCAAGAAAGTGGCAGTGGTCGGATCCGGCCCGGCCAGTCTCACGGCGGCGGCAGATTTAACCAAAATGGGGCATGAGGTCGTAATCTTCGAAGCCCTGCATGTAGCCGGCGGCGTGCTGATGTATGGCATTCCTGAGTTCAGGCTGCCCAAGGCAATAGTTCAGGGTGAGGTTGAGTATGTGAAATCACTGGGGGTTGAGATCAAGATAAACTCCATTGTCGGCAAACTCAACACGGTTGATGAGCTCTTGCAAAATGGCTATTCCGCTGTTTTTCTGGGCACCGGCGCAGGCTTGCCCATATTTCTGAATTGTCCTGGCGAGAACCTCAACGGCATCTATTCGGCTAACGAATTTCTGACCAGGGTGAACCTCATGAAGGCGTATCGTTTCCCCGAGTATGATACCCCGGTGAGAATCGGGAAAAGAGTTGCCGTTATTGGCGGCGGCAACGTGGCAATGGACAGCGCCCGTTGCGCCCTGAGGCTCGGCGCTGAGAAGGTCTATATTATATATCGGCGCTCCGAGGTGGAGCTGCCGGCGCGGCATGAAGAGGTGGAAAATGCCCAGGAAGAGGGCATTGATTTCCGTTTTCTCACCAACCCCAAGCAGTTTATCGGCGATGAAAGCAACAACCTGGTAGCGATGGAGTGCTATCAGATGGAGCTCGGCGAGCCTGACTCAAGCGGCAGACGGCGTCCGATGGTTAAGGAAGGAAGCGAGTTCAAAATTGCTGTTGATGTAGCGATAGTGGCTCTGGGAACTACCCCCAACCCCCTGATAGCCCAGACCACGGCTGGACTGGAGACGACCAAACACGGTACTGTCGTGGCGGATGAGTCCACAGGCAAGACGGTGAAGGCGGGAGTCTGGGCGGGCGGCGACGTGGTCACCGGCTCCGCCACGGTCATCAGCGCCATGGGCGCCGGCAAACGGGCGGCGGCGGACATAGACAAGTTTCTGCGCGGTTGATCTCGCGCTGATTATTGGAATTATTATGGGAATTAAAGAGCCTCGCTCCGGAATGGAGTGGGGCTCTTTAATTCTTCCACTTTTAAATCATCAGATATTTCTGCTTTATCTCTTCATTTGCACTTAGAGCGTCGATAGTTCCCTCGAATTCTATTCTGCCTTTGTTTATGACATAGGCGCGGTCGGCAATGGCGAGGGAAAAACGGATGTTCTGTTCGGAAAAGAGGATGGTGACCCCGAGTTCCTTCAGTTTGAGGAGCTTCTCCGCGAAATCCCGGACGACCAGCGGCGCCAGTCCCTCTACCGGTTCGTCAAGCAGGATCAACTCCGGGTTTCCCATTGCCGGGATTGGGTTCCTGTTTCCCGTAGATCACCTTTAGCAGGCCGACGATCTTTTCATCCCGCCAGCGGGAGATCTCCGCTGCGTTCCTTTCACCCATCGATTCCTGTACCCCATCCACGAGACGCTCCCGCGATTCCGGCGATATCTCGCTCCAGGAGGCCATCTCCCGCCAGTATGCCCCGAACGCCTTGCCGATATGGTCGATGAAATAGCCGTATCCCCCATCGCCGCCGCCCAGATGGTAGATCATGTGCTGTCCCATGAGCGCCCAGCGGATGCCGGGACCGGCGTAAAGGGCTTTGTCCACGTCCTCCACGGAGGCAACGCCCCGGATGACCAGATCGATCGCCTCCCGCCAGAGGGCCGCCGCCAGGCGATTTGCGATATGGCCCGGGACCTCCAGTTTCAGAACAACGGGGATCTTGCCCAGCTCCTCAAAAAACCGTTTGACCCGCTCCACGATGGCCGGATCAGTTTCCTGGCCGGGTACGAGCTCGACCAGCGGCACCAAATGCGGCGGGTTGAAGGGATGGGCGATAAGGCAGCGTTCGGGACGGGCGACGTGTTTCTGGATTTCCGACATCAGAAGCCCCGACGAAGAGCTTGCGAGGATCGTCCGCGGCGAGGCTATGCGGTCCATTTCGGCATACACCTTTCCCTTAACCTCGTAGGTCTCCGCCACCGACTCCTGAACGTAATCAACCCCATCCAGGAACGCCTCCATGTCTTCTGCCGAGGCGATGTTCCCCCGGATGGCGGCGAGGCGCTCCTTTTCCAGGAGTCCGTATCGGACAAGCGCCTCCAGGTTTTCGTAAGCCTTGCCAATGCCCCGCTCCACAATAACCGGATCGACATCGTGCATGCGGACCTTCATCCCCTGTGCAGCGAAGAAGGTCGCCCAGCTTGACCCGATCGTACCGGTTCCCAGAATTCCAATTGCCTGAATTTGCATTTCATTCATGAATTATTCCACCCGCTATTTGCCGAGCATGATGTTGGGCAGCCAGACCACTATTTCCGGAAAGATTGTGCAGATTGTCACCCCGATTGCCTGGAGAATCAGAAAAGGTATTACCCCCCGGTAGATATGGCTCAGCCGCACTCCTTCAATGCCGAGACCCGAGAGGTAGAACAGCGCGTAGCCGAAGGGGGGCGTCAGGAACGACAACTGGAGATTGATCGCGAGCATGGAGACGAACCAGAGCATGTCGAACCCAAGATGCTGGGCCACGGGCAAAAATATCGGGAAGGTGATCATCACGATTCCGATCCAGTCGATAAAACACCCAAGGATGACGTAGATGATCATGATCAGGATGTAGGTTCCCCATTTTCCCAGGCCGAGTCCCAGAATCGCGTTGACCAGGGCGGCGCCGCCGCCGAGTCCCAGAAAGACGCCGGTGAAACAGGTTGCCCCGACGATAATGATGATCACCATAGTTACGGTACGGGCCGTCTGGTGGAGGGTATCGGCAAAATTATGCCAGGTGAGCTTCCCGTAGGCCATGGCCATGATGAACGCTGCAAAGGCCCCGACACCGGCCGCCTCCGTCGGCGTCGCGATCCCGAAGAAGATAGTCCCGAGAACCAGGAAGATCAGGATCAGCGGGGGGACTGCAAAAACAACGGTGTCCCTGATTCTTTTATACATTGGAATCAGCGCCAGCTCATCAGCCGGCACGGGAGGCCCTATTTCCGGATTAAGCCAGCAGCGGACGGCGATATAGATCATGTAAAGGACACCGAGCGTCAATCCCGGGATGACCCCGGCCATGAGCAGTTTCCCCGCGGAAAGAGCCGCCTGGTCAGCCATCATGACGAGCATGATGGAAGGAGGGATGAGAATGCCGAGACTGCCGCCCGCGGCAATCATCCCCATGGATATCTCTTTCTGGTAGCCGTAGCGGATCAGCATCGGCCCGGCAAGAAGGCCCATTGTGACCACCGATGCGCCGATAATCCCGGTACAGGCCGCGAAAACGATGGAGACGGCGATCACCGCAAGTCCTACGCCACCCCTGATAGGGCCGAGGAGGATGCGGAGGGCTTTGAAGAGTCCATCAGCCACGCCCGATATCGTCAGAAAATTACCCATCAGGATAAACAGCGGGATCGCCACCAGGACAAAGTTGTCCATCGTGCCGTAGATGCGCTCCATGAAAATTCCGAAGAACTGCGGACCGATGAAAAAGAAACCGAACAGAACGCCCACTCCGCCCAGAACAAATGCCAGGGGATGTCCCATGAAAAAAAAGATAATCAGCGCGACGAACATACCGATAGCGGCTAATTCAGGACTCATGGGATTCCCCCCCTTCCGGAATAAGAACTGCGAGAGTCTTGATCACCTCTGAAATACCTTGAAGCAGAAGCATAAAGGCGGTGATCGGGATAACTGTCTTGAACGGGTAGATGGGTGGACCCCAGATGCTCCATGATTTTTCCATCATCTGCCAGGAGTTGGCCGCGTAGGAAACCCCAAAGTAGAGAAAGACGGCGATGAAGGGAAAGTACATGAAAAGATAGCAGATCAGCGAAAGCACCGCCTGTGTTTTCTTCTTAAAATGACTGGAAACAAGATCGATTGCCACGTGTGATTTGTAGAGGAGGCCGTAGGCTGCTACGAGCATGAAATAAGTCCCGTAGAAGAAGTTGCTCAGCTCAAAACTCCAGATCGTGGGGTGATTGAAGAATCGGGACAGCACCTCATAGACAACCACCAGTGTCAACGGGACAATCAGATAGCTGCAGACGACACCCACCTTTCGACTTATGGTATCTATTCCGCCGGAGAAACGAAGCAAAAATTTCATATTCTGGAACCTCAATTCTGTAATTTTTCTGGAGCGCCCGGAAAAAACTGGGCGCTCCAGGTGCTTTTTCCGTTTACTTCAGACCGGGGAGTTTCGGCCAGGTAAAGGGCCTGCGTCCCTGTGAAAATGGTTCCTCAAAATC
>JALNYO010000035.1 GCA_023229765.1 Syntrophales bacterium
CTACCCGCCTGACCAAAGCTCTCAGAGATCTGATCTCCGGTGAAGGCGGAATCCATGCACCTGGTTTCATAGTCAGACAGAATCGGGCAATCAAGGCGGCATCAAGTTTATCTGTCTTGGTGCGCAGAAGTTCGCTCTGCGCAAATCCTTTGATTCTGGCAGGGTTGACAATGCTGACCATGTGGCCGGCCTCATGAAGATAGATCGCCAGATCCTCTCCATAGTTGCCCGTGGCTTCCATGCAGGCGTGGACCTCTTGAATTCCCTGTTTCTCAAGCCAGAGCCTCAACGTCTCAAAACCTTCCGCCGAATTCTTGCAGGTTTTATGTTTTGTCTTCCCCTCTACAAGAAGTGCGGCATCGAACTTCTGTTTCGCAATATCTATCCCAAGAACCGCTACTGACATAGAAATACCTCCCTCAAAAAATATCACTCTCGATAAAAAAGCTTCGTTCTAATCAACCTTGCAAGTGCAAACTCATTCCCATCAGGGAAGGTTTATGATACCGTACGAGTTATGAACAAAGCAGTGGGAGGAGGATCTACTCTACAAATCATGCTCTCTGGCATCAGGTGTTATACAGATTCACTCCTCCCATTTTACCCCGGTGCCCCAGGGTAGTTTACAACATTTGGTTTATAAGAACACAAGGTGTTCTGCGTAAGAAGCGCATGTTTTTTTGACAAGCATTACGGGTTGAACTCTGCTACAAAAAATCCTCGGCCTGCGTTACCGGCTACAATAAAATGAATTGTGCCAGACTCTTGCTGTTCATGAAAAGTGTGCTCAAAGCCGTTTCATGCCGGTAAATTTTATATGGGGAAAATGAATGGTGATATTCGGCGAAAGCTTTGGGATGCCGCTAATTGCAAGCTGTCCCTTCCGTTAGGACAGGGTAAAATGTGTGCTACATCCACTTATCACATGCGCTGGATTTGTCTTTGGACGTCTTCTGCAATTCAGCATAGCGGAAGCAACCAACGATGTGATCATTTACCATACCAACTGCCTGCATGAAAGAATAGCAAATGGTGGACCCAAAGAAGGTGAAACCGCGTTTCTTCAGGCCTTTGCTTATCGTGTCCGACAGTTCGGTTCTTGCGGGCAATTCTTCTAACGATCGCCAAGCATTCTGTATGGGTTGATAATCGACATACCGCCAGATGAAAGCATCGAAAGAGCTGAACTCATCCGTAATTTCCAGTATTCCTTGAGCATTTCTGATCGCAGATTCAATTTTCAGGCGATTGCGGATAATACCGCAGTCTGAAAGAAGCCGTTGAACATCCATCTCCGAATACGAAGCGATTTTCTGCGGATCAAATTCATGGAATGCCTTGCGATAGTTCTCTCTTTTCTTGAGGATTGTTAACCAACTCAGACCTGCTTGGGCGCCCTCCAGAATTAAAAACTCGAAGAGGAGACGATCGTCATGCAGAGGCATACCCCATTCGTTGTCGTGATACTTTATATACAGCGGATCATTGCCGCACCATTCACATCTGTTTGTCATGTGTTTTGGGCCTTATCTCTAACGAAAAGTTCATTCTCTAAATCCTACATGCAGGAATTATCAGTTAAGATTTGCCTGAATAATTTTTTGTTTTTTATAGCAGGGTTTCAGGGTTAAGGTACTTACAATTTACTTTTTTTGTTTATCTCTAATTTTTGAACTGTTTGACCGTTCGGATTGCCTCACGGACAAGGAGTTTCGTCGAGTAGAGACCTTCGACGTCATCTTTAACCCCTAACTTTTCCCGTTTGTAGGCAAATGTTTCGTCTCTTTGTCCCGAAACGACAGCGGCGCCATAAAGAGCCCCGGCGGCATGGCAGGAAGGAACAATCATTTCATGTACCAAAAAACCGCCGTGAAGACTTGCCAAGGTCATTTCAATTCCTAGGTTGCGGCACCATCCCACAGCTAATGCTACCCCGATTTTTCCTTTGAGTGAGAGGTGGCCGTTTTTACCGAAAGTGAAACATCGAGTCCGATCAATGAAACAGGCCATGGTCCCTGAAAGCCTTGAGAAGTAAACTGGGGAGGCAAGGATCAAAATATCGCAGTCCCTCACTTTCTCCAGGATCGGGTTTGCATCGTCTTCTATTGAGCACAGTTTTTCGGGAGTCTGCTTCGTCATGCACCAGTTGCATTGCCTGCAGTCTGCAATTGTTAAACCTGTCAGAGCAACTGATTCCGTTTTAATCCCCTCCACCTTTTCCGCTTCCTGAAGCGCATAATCAAGAACCCAAGCTGTATTACCCTTATTGATCGGGCTGGAGTGAATACCGAGCACTTTAATCATATAACTTCTCCATTTCATTTTTTATGATAAAGGGACTGATAATAAAAGACAAAAGGAAGGAGCCGTCTATAGTTGCCGCTGTCTCCTATGCCTGATATTTAATTGTGTAGAGATGCATAGCGTACTCGTAGTGTCAGCCTCAATCACAAATTACTATTTAAAATGTTGGATGATCAAAGAATCTACGGGTAAATTAATCTCAGGAAGTTTAGTCGCACCTGACGTCGCTACCCGATTGCCACATAAGTCCCTCGTTTCGCTCTCTTTATCTTACCCAGCTTTGCCACTCGGGATGTAATGGTTATGACTTGCCTCGCTGTAAGTCCAGCTTTTTCCATCAATTCAGATAACGTAATCCCTTCTGGGCTGTCCTGAATGAGGGCAATGACCGTATTTGTAAAGTTTCCTTTACCTTGTTTCTCGATGGTTTTTTCTTTAGCGGCTTTGATAACTTTTTGCGGCGCCGGGATTTCTACTTTTGCCAACTTCTTGACCATTATCCTTTCAGCGGGAAGAGCTGTTGCCGCTTTCGGTTCCTCTTTTACTTTCCCGGAAAATTCTGACAGCATTTGTTGAAGTTTGTCGAAATAGGTTTTGATAAATTCCTCTGAACCTTCCAGCTCAATTTCCTTTGTAGCTGGATTGAAATAGATGCGTGACATTCTCTTCATAGGGGACTCCTTCATTGATAGGGGACCATTTATGGGATGAAAAGAGGGCTTTCAACATTGATGGACTCGTTAAAAGCCCTCATAATACTATTTTGCCACTGTATCTTTGAGTTTCTTTCCGGCAACAAACTTCGGAACCTTCTTGGCCTTGATCTTTAAAGCTTTGCCAGTTTGAGGGTTTCTTCCTATGCGGGCAGCTCTCTTAATTACTGAGAAAGTACCAAAACCAATAAGGGTAACCTTGTCTCCCTTATGTAGAGATGCTGCAATTGAATCCAGAACACAGTTGACCGCATCTTCCGCTACCTTTTTTTTGCCGACAACCTTCGTAACCTCACCAACCAGATCTCCTTTGTTCATCGATTTTCCCTCCCTATGTTTATTATTACTGCCGACCGCAATACCCATTGTTACAGCCTTATTGCCTGATATTCGTTGTGATTATACCATATTTATAGTGAAAACAACATTATTGATAATGGTTCAAATGCTTTGTTTTTTTAAGAATAGCGGTTTGCATCGGCGCGAGCTGGCCCCTGACGCCGGATTTATATATAGCCCTTGTTTCTTGTCGCTTACAAAACTACCAACCAATCACCCCTGACTAATCAGTTATTCCCTCCGTTACATATAGAAATTGTTAAGTAAATTAAACTTAACGGAGGTGCTACATGGAAAAAACTGAGATTGAAAAAAGGCAATTGACCAAGGACGAAATCCGCAACGGCAAGGTCTCAAGGCAGGAATTCTGTAAACTGTTGACCAACAGAAGCCGAATTCAAGAATTTTGGCTTGCAGTGAAGCGGAAAACTTCAGTTTGGGATAGGTAACTACACGACGGAGCTCATCATAGATATCGTCGGTCGTGTAGTTGAGAATATGCTGCTGTTCCAAGAAGCGCAACACCGCTTCAGGTTTTCCATCCCACCCAAAGGCGGATATGAATACATTGGCGTCGATAACTATTTTTGAGATCGTGCCCATTTCACCGCTTCCTCTACCGTTTCTGGCCCCAGTTTGGCCGTGCAGACCATGGCGGATGCCTCTCTGGTGATTTCATCCAGAGAATGCGGTTTGTAGAGCTTCTTGCGGAACAGATCGTCTATGACCTTTTTCAGTGCTTCCGGGGAGAACTGCGATAGTGCAGATACGAGCTGTGGGCGGTTCAATTCGATGGTTGGATTATTCGTTGCTGCACCTCAAAACTAAAATTTACGGATTACTGGCGTGACATATATCACGCCAACGATAAAAAGTTAAGACGATAATTTACCGGAAACACATGTCGAATGGTCAGATGTTCCACATGAACCCACGGCAAAATCAGGAAGGCAGAGCCGTCCGGCAGGATTTGGCTGACGAGGGGAACAATTGTGGAGCCAGTATCAGTCTTGAATATTCAGGGAGCTTGGTAATGAGAAGAAAAATGGTATTATGTCCCCGGGTTGACGCCGGCAGGTTATCGGTGGACTGATGTTTCGTTATGAGATATAAGCTGGCAACAGACCATAACTCTAACGAAGGAGAAAAAATTATGGAAGATGTCGTTATCGTATCAGCTTGCAGAACGGCGATAGGGGGTTTCGGGGGTTCGCTGCGCGATTTCGGTTGCGCCGCGCTCGGCAGCGTCGTGATGAAAGAGGCGGTAAAAAGGGCGGGAATCGATGCCGCTCAAATAGACGATGTCCGTTTCGGCTGCTGCATGGAACCGGTTGACGCGCTGAACGTCACCCGCGTCTCCGCGCTGATGGCGGGAATCCCGGAGACGGTAACGGCAGTTACGGTAAACAGGGTTTGCATTTCCGGGATGGAGGCGACTGTTTCCGGGATGGCGATGATCCAGGCTGGCATGGCCGATATCATTCTTGCCGGCGGGATGGAGCACATGTCGGGCGGCCCTTATGTGATACCGAATGCGCGCTGGGGATGCCGTCTGCAGGATCAGACCCTTGTCGATTCCGTTATTCACGGCCTTTATGCTGGTTCTCATTTGCTTCCTGGTCCAGAAAACGGGCCGATCAAGGAAGGGCCGATAGTCGATTTATTCCGCGGCAAGCCCTACATCATGGGGGTTACCGCGGAGCTTATCGCCCAAAAACACAATCTGAGCAGGGAAGAGATTGACGAAGTGGCGCTCCGGAGCCACAACAATGCGGAGAGGGCGACGAGGGAAGGCGACTTTCGCGAGGAGATTGTTCCGGTCGAGATTCTCCAGAAGAAGGGAAAGCCGCCGGTAATATTTGATAAAGATGAGCATTTTCGCCCGGGTCTGACGATGGCCGCGCTGGCCGCCCTGCCGCCCGCCTTCATTCCCAAAATCGGCAAGGTCACCGCGGGAAATTCGGCAGGGATCAACGACGGCGCCAGCGCGCTTTTGATCATGTCCGCCCGTAAGGCCGCAGAACTTGGTTTGCAACCACTTGCGCGGATCAAGGCAATCGGCCGCGGCGGCTGCCACCCCTCCGTGATGGGGCTTAGCCCCGTCCCGGCGGTAAAGAATCTGCTCGACCGTTCCGGATTGAAACTCGCAGATTTTGACTTGATCGAACTAAACGAGGCCTTTGCCGCCCAGTATCTTGGTTGTGAAAGGGAGCTCGGTTTGAACAGGGAAATCGCCAATGTCAACGGCTCTGGGGTCGCCCTTGGCCACCCCGTCGGTTCCACCGGCGCCCGACTCATCGTCACCCTGATCCACGCGCTGAGGAAAAGAGGCAAAACGCTGGGGCTCGCCACCCTCTGCGGCGGGGGCGGGGTTTCGATGGCGACCGCGATAGAGATAATCTAACATTGGCGACCATGAATAGCATTAATTATCCCCGCATCGTCATCAAGAAGGGTCGGGAGGTTCCCCTTCTGCACGGCCACCCGTGGATTTTTTCCGGCGCCCTGGCGAAAGCGGACAAGGGGATAGCGCCGGGGGAGGTCGTGCTGGCGACAACCAATGCCGGTCAGCCGCTTGCCCTCGGTTTCTTCAATTATGGCGATATTGCCTTTCGCGTTTTGACGGAAGATGTTTCGACAATTATTGATAAAAATTTCTGGCGGCAAAGGATTCTGGAGGCCCTGGCCCTGCGGAGGAAAATTATCCCGCCGGATACCGATGCCTACCGGCTTGTAAATGCGGAAGGCGACAAAATGCCCGGCCTCGTTGTCGATCGCTACGGGGATTGCCTGGTTTTCAGCATCGGAACGGCGGGGATGGACAGATGGCGCGATACCCTGATTGAACTTCTTGCGGGAGAGACTGGCGTCAGGACGGTTTATGAACGCAGCGAGGGGCGTTCACGGAAGCTGGAAGGTCTGGCGGAGCGGATTGGCCCCGCAGTCGGCGGGACGTCGGAGGCACTGGAGATACTGGAAAATGGCCTTCATTTCGAGGTCGATATCCAGGCGGGGCAAAAGACAGGCTTTTTTCTCGATCAGCGGGTGAGTCGCGAACTGATTGGCCGACTCAGCAGGGGCGCCTCCGTTCTCAACTGCTTTTCTTACACCGGGGCTTTTTCGATCTACGCTGTACGTGGCGGGGCCAAACGTGTGGTCTCAGTCGAGGCTTCGGCAACGGCAAACGAGATTGCCGCAAGAAACTTCCGCCGCAATGGTTTAAATTCCGAATTGCACCCGATTTTGACCGCCGACTGCTTCGAATTCCTCCGTCAGACAACTGATTCCTATGACGTCATAATCCTCGATCCTCCGGCCTTTGCCAAGTCCCGCAAAGACTTGAACCGGGCCGCGCACGGCTATAAGGAGATCAACATGCAGGCGGCAAGACGTCTTGCCGAAGGCGGGCTGCTGGCAACGTTCTCCTGTTCGAACCATATTGATGAGGAGCTCTTCGGCAAGATCGTTCTCGGAGCGGTGCGCGATGCGGGGAAAACGGCGCAGCTTCTCTGTCAAACAAGCGCCGGCCCCGACCACCCCGTGAACCTCGCCCACGCGGAGGGGCGCTACCTGAAAGGACTGCTCCTTTGTTTGACAACTTAGAAAAAACTAAGGCGTTTTCAGGTTTTCCGCAAGCCGGTCGTGGATGAGCTGGGCGGCGATTTTGTTTCCTGAGGAGCCCGCCATGACCGATACGGCGGTTGTCCCTTTTTCTACATAATCGACGTTTATCCGTATTTTTTCATCCATCAGCAGGGCCGTGAAATTTCCCTGGGAAATTTTTCGGATCCGTTCGATATCGGTTGCCTTTAAGCCCGCAAGGGTTTTTTCGCAGGCGGCCCAGACGGTTTCAAATTGAGAGTGGTAAGTGGTCCGCAGATAGCCGTCTTCGTAAAGAAATGAACCGGAGCGGATTCCCACTGTTTTTGAACCCACTGTCAGTGCTGTATCGCAGCCGAAAAGTAAGGGCAAAGCGGCGACAGCAATAAATAGGCCTGATAATTTCTTTTTCATGATAATTTCCTCCCGTCTTGCTTGATTCCGTATTCTCTCCGCAATTATTTTACGTCAGTGCTATTAAAATCGCAACTGCTAACGCAGTGAGGCTGAAGCTGCTTAGGCTGAAGGCAAACGGCGGGAAGAGGGCTTTTTACAGCTATGCCGAAAGCGTTCATAAGTAGAAAGCCTGCAATACGGCCCAAAGGAGCGTAACCACTGTCAAAAGAATGCTTGCCGTTCCGATCGTCCGGATGAAGGCCGTCTCCCGTCTTTGTTCGTCGTAGCCGACAAGAAAGGCGATGGCGATGCCCGAGACGATGCCGCCGCCATGAGCCCAGTTGTTGATCCCGGGGAGAAAAAGTCCGAAGAGGACAAGGCCGACGATCCAGCCCATTGCCTGACGATAGATGGCCTCTCCATAGACGCCGCCGCGGCTCTTGCCGTAATAAACAATGGCGCCGATCAGACCAGTGATGGCGGCGGAGGCTCCGAGGGTGAAGGGCACCCCGGCCAGCCAGGATAAAAAGAACCCCGCAACCCCGGTCCAGACGTAGAGAATCGCAAAACGGTTCAGCCCGAAGGCGTCGATGACGAAGGGGGCAAGCTGCCGGAGAGCCATCATGTTAAAGAGGATATGAAGAAGTCCCCCGTGGAGGTATGACGCGGATAATAATGTCCACCAGCGTCCATAGCCGATCGGAAAGGTTCCGGTGGCCCCGAGCAGAAAGACGCTCTTTTCCGAGGGAGACAGAAAGGTCATCGGATTAATCGCCAGGCCCAGCGCGCTCAGATCGATCAGCAACGACAAGAGATAAAAAACGGAATTTACAATAATAATAGCCAGGACCGGGTCGAAACCGCCCAGCAATGTCCTGCCGGCGAAGGCCTTTTTCCAGAACGCGCCGGGATTGGCATAGCCGCAGTAGGGGCAGGCAGGCTCATCTTTGCTGATCAGCCTCCGGCAATTCGGGCAGAGCATTGATTTTTTTTCGCTCATCCTTGATATCCTTACAGAAACCTCATAATCATCGGAATGGCTAAAAAGGTCCCGATCGAGGTGGTCAAATTTACAATGGCAACCAAAAGCAGCAGCCTGGTAATCCTGTTGTGGAAGAATCCCCGGACGGAGACAATGTCGTCCGGCAGCGCGAGAAAATCCTTAACCTGCGGCTTGCGAAACGTTGCTTCCACCAATCCCGCTACCCAGCCGGCAGCGATCAGCGGGTGGAGGGTTGTTATCGGGGCGGCAAGCGCCGAGGCGGCAATCGTCAGCGGGTGGGCCAGCATGACAAGGGCGCCCAAGCCGGCGAAAAAGGCGGTGATGGCTGACCACCAGCCGATCATTTTCAAGCTGGCGGCAGAGCCGGAATAGAAGAAGCCGGCAACGAAGATTCCCACAATGGCCAGCGAAAAAATCCAGCCGGCATATTTCCCCCAGACGCCCTTGTCCGGTACTTTATTCAACAATTCCAGATCGATCTCTTCTCCGAGATGCCTTGTTATCCCCGGTACGTGGCCGGCGCCGACAACCGCGACGATCCGGGCGCCCGGGGCATGGCTTATGGTGTGAGCCAGGTAGAGATCCCGCTCATCGATCAGGATTTCCTTGAGACGGGGGAGTTTTTCCCCGATTGTCTTGAGTGCGTATTCAAGCACGTCCTGCTGTTTGAGCTTTTCAATCTCCTCTTCGGTGATCTCTTCGTCGGAGAAAAAAGAGAGGATGAGATCGGGAATGAATTTCATTTTATTGCAGAATCCCATCATGCGCCAGGCGCGCAGCAGTGTAATCCGAATCTCCCGATCGGCAAGGATCAGTTCGGCGCCGTTTGTCTCCGCCCGGTCGATAGCCTTGAGCATCTCCGCGCCGGGGGTTATATGGAATTTCTGGGCGATTTTTTTTTGCATCGAGGCCATGATGAGCTGGGAAAGCAGGGCGCCGGAACGCTTCTCCCGAATGACCTTCAGAATGTCGGTATCCTGCCATTTGCTCCGCTGCCGGATCGCGTCGTAGCGGGGTTTGCAAAGCTCAACGCAGACGGTATCCGGCTTTTCCAGATCGATTGTCTGCTCAACCAGCTCAATGCTGTCGCGTGAAACGTGGGCCGTGCCGACAAGGATGATCTCCCGGTCTGCGAGTTTTATGTGACTGACATTTTGATGTTCCAAAGGGTTCGTATCTCCTTTTTTGTGGCCGCTCTTTAGCAATATTTATGTAGGTTGTAAAGGGAAAGCGTAGATTAATGTTCATAAATGGTTTACGGTTGACGGTTTCCGGTTATCAGTTACCAGTTACCAGTTACCAGTTACCGGTTTATGGTTGACAGTTTACGGTTGACAAAACATGATGAACTCGTCAAAAGTCAATTTTCCCCTCCCCTTGCGGGAGGGGATGAAGGGGATGGGGAAAGAACAGACGGAAATACAGTAACTTATCACCCCCACCCTAACCCTCCCCCATCAAGGGGGAGGGAAGTTGAGACTTTTGACGAGAGCATCAAACATAACTTCTTAGGTTGAATAAGAACCGGTAACCGTCAACCGTCAACCGGAAACTGTGAACCGGAAACTGTGAACCGGAAACTGTGAACCGGAAACCGTCAACCGTCAACCGTCAACCGTCAACCGTTCAGGGGGTGGATGTGAAGATTGGAGAAATAATCAGCGTAAAAATAGACGATGTCGCCTTTGGGGGCGACGGTGTTGCCCGGGTTGCTGATTTTGTTTACTTTGTTCCTTTTGCCGTCGATGGCGACGAAGTCGAAATCGAGATTACGGAGCTCAGAAAGCGCTTCGGAAAGGGGAGGATTGTCCGGATACTGAAACCATCTCCGCACCGTTTTGTCCCGCCCTGTTCCTATTATGGCCGCTGTGGCGGCTGCGCCATGCAGCACATAGAGTACCCGTATCAACTGGAACTGAAAAGACGGCAGATCGAGGAGGCGCTGAAAAGAACCGCCGGTATTTCCCTTCCGCCGGTGGCCCCGGTTATGCAGTCTCCTCAACATTGGGGCTGGCGGGGAAAGGTCGAATTTCACCTCTCCAGCGGCAGCCGGGAAACAAGGCGCCTGGGGCTTATGGCGGCAAAGAGTAATCAGATTGTTGAAGTCGCTGGATGCCTCATTGCGGATGAATCCATCAACCTCAAGCTCAATGCGTTAAAAACGGGGATAAAAAACGGCTCTGTTGTCGCGCCGCGCGAACGACAGGTCATCTGGGCGGACGAACCAGAAGAACCGCCGACCGCTGTTTTTGTCGGAGCCGGAAAACCTCCGGACATTTTAAGGGTTGTGGCGGGAAAGCAAATAACGGTTCCCGGCCGGGGTTTCTTTCAGGCCAATATCTTTCTTGTGGAACGGCTTGTTGAACAGGTAGTGGAAATGGCTTCACTTTCCGGCAGTGAAACCGTAATTGATCTCTACGGTGGTGTCGGCCTGTTTTCACTTTTTCTCGGGGGGAAAGTCGGCAGCCTTTTCTGCGTAGAAGGCGATGAAGAGGCTGTCCGCTGCGCGCGGATAAATTTAAAGCGAGCGGGGCTTGCGGAGGCAAAATGTTATCACGGGGATGCCGCCGCTATTTTGAACAGGGAATTTGTTGCACCCGGGCGACGGGCCGATGTCATTATCCTCGATCCACCCCGCGATGGCTGCGGCGAGGGGGTAATAGAAGCCCTGTCATCCCTGCAGCCGCAGCGCATTGTCTATGTTTCCTGCAATCCAGCGACGCAGGCTCGGGATGTCAAGCGCTTGGCGAGCAGTGGCTATTGCCTGGAAATTGTCCAGCCTTTGGACATGTTTCCCCAGACTGCGCATATTGAGGCCGTCGCGCTTTTGACCAGAGACGGTGCTTGAAGGCAAGGGTTATTTTAAACCGAGCAGTTCGTAAATGAAAAGTTCTCCGAGGGTGCTGCCGAGATCGCATTTGCCCGTTTCCTGGACGTCCAGGATGGGCGATACTACCGCCCTTGATGTTTTTTCACTGATCAGAATGCTGTTTGGCCGCGATTTGGTCAGATCCTGCAGGCGAAAGACGGCATTCACCGAATCCCCAATGACGGTGTAATCCATTTTTTTGTCAAAGCCAATGTTGCCGACGACCGCCTCTCCCGTGTGGACACTGATTCCCATCGCAAGTGGATACCCGATCTCACTTATAAGAGAGTCGCTGATGGAGAGGAATCTATTTTTCATTTCCAGGGCCGCCCGGACGGCGTTTTCAGCATCCTGTCCGCTGGAGATCGGGGCCCCGAAAAGGGCCAAAAAGCCGTCGCCCAGGTATTTGTCAACGATTCCGCTGTGGCTGAAGATGATTTCGCCCATTTCTGCAAAGAAACGGTTTAAAATAGCCACCGTTCGCTGTGGCCCCAGCTTTCGGGAAAGATTAGAGAAATTACGGATGTCGATGTTCAAAAGGGTGATTGTCTTTAACTCTTCCGGAAGCGGTTTGCCTTCTTTTGCGTTATGGATAATTTGATCAACGATTTCGTGAGGAACAAACCTTTGAAAAATCTTTCGAATTTCCCTTTCATGCTCGGCCATCGAGAGGGTCTCGCGATAAAGCTGCGAATTTTCCAGGGCGATGCTGACCGAGGTTGCGATCGACTGTAGCAGATGCAGGTCATTATCGTTGAAATCGCCATCTATCTTGTTGATGGTCTCGATTACCCCCAGTACCCGTCCCCGGGAGATAAGGGGGACGCAGAGCGCGGAGCGGGTCTGAAAACCGGCCTGCAGATCGAAGTCGGGGTTAAAATGTCGGGATTTCTGCGCGTCGGGAACGATAATCGCTTCGCCGCGCGCCGCCGAATAACCGGCTATCCCCTGGCCGAAGGGTATATGAATTGAGAGAAGCAGCCCCATGTCGATTGCGGGATCGACATGGAAGGCGATTTTTGATGACAGTGCATTTCCTTCCAGGAGCATGAGAAAGCCCGCTTCTACATTGACGATTGTCTGAATCATCTCTATTGTATGCTTGAGGACTTCCTGCTGGTCGAAGGTGGACGCGGCAAGAATGCCACCTATCTGCTGGATGGAATCCATTTCCTGATGCCGTTTGTAAAGCGCAGAGTAAATACGGTTCTTTTCGACGGCAATGGAGAGAAGCGACGCGATATCGCCAATCTCTTTTTCATACTTGTTGATACCGCCCGAAGCAAGAGAGCCGAAAACGGTTATCCCAATTACCCTTCCCCCGATTTTCAAAGGCGCCAGCACCGCTTCTTTTACGAAATGATTGTTGAAAATGTTCTGATCGAGTGGATGTTTCAGCTCCATGGCGTCTTTTATCGACAGGATATTTCCCTGTTTCAGGGGCACTTCTATCGACGAGCCGATAAAATCGTATCGCGATTCGGCAAGAAGTCCGGTCGGAACCGTGGTGGTAATGTCCAAAACCGTTGCCTGTTCGGTATTTTCTTTAGGTATTTCGAATATTACCGCGATATCAAAGGGGATGTCTTTCTGGATTCGGTTCAAAATGGCATGAAGCAGTTCCCCATTGCGCAAACTGGAGCCGAGAATCACTAAAGTGTCTGCGTAAGTCTCCAATTGCTGAAGACTGTTGTGGTAATCCTTTCTGAGATGGAGATTATCATGGGTGATGGCGGCATTGCTGATAAGAGGGGTCAGGACTTCGACATCATCGGCGGTAAAAGGGATGTTTTCCGCCCGCCGGGAGAGGGTAAGGACTCCAAAGACCTCCTGCATGCCCTTTAACGGCATGCAGAGAAAGGATTTTGTCGCGTACTGCGGTCGGTTTTCCCTGCCAAAACGCTTGTCTTTCTCAATATCGTCAACGAGCAATGGGGACTTGTTGATAACGGCGTATTTGGCAATGCTTGTCGAAAAGTCCACTCGGTCCCCTATATGGACAATCTCTTCCATGCCGTAACTGGCGCGCACGACAAGGGTTTCGCGTTCTTTTCCTTCCAGCATAAGAATGGAACCGATGTCGGCTTTTGTCAGTTTCATTGCCATTTCGAGTGTAATCGAAAAAAGATCATTACTATCAAACGTGATGTAGCAGAGATCAGAGAGTTCTTTGAGCGTGGAGAGTTGCGCCGTCCTTTTTTCCATGACTCCAAAACTGTTTTTCAGTTCGTTATTGACAACCTGGAATGAATCGAGGATTCCACTCAATTCGTCTTTAAAAGCAGTGTGGTCAAGGCCATCGAGTCCCTTGGTCAAATCGCCCGCCTGGTGGTAAATGCCGCTGATGCGATCGAAGACGCGACGGATAAGAACGTATCCGATGAGCAACGATATTAACAACAGAATAACGAAAGGCGGCAGGAAATTGTCCCTGATAAGGTCATATTTCAGCCCGAAGTATAACAGGCCCAGAAAAGGGGTAAAAAAGAAGAAGGAGAAGATAAGGGTGAGGCGGTAGCGAAGATTTTTATTTTCAAGTGATAGGGAAGGTATTTTTTCCATGATGCTCATCGTTTAACTTATCCGGTAAATTCGAGAGAAGATCTAAAACTAAACGCGCCAACCGTTCGAACCACAAAATACTTGGTCCAAGCCTTTTTTACAGTAGCAAATATTGAAGGAAAGTAACATAGAAAAAAAGTGTCTGCAACAAAATATCGGAATCCGGGTCTGCGACAAATTTATTGGTAGAGCAGTTTTACACCCCTCTTTAGCAAAGAGGGGTTGGGGGATATTTGATGGAGAATAAATATCCTCTTGCTTTTATTACGAATCCCCCCTGCCCCCCTTTGCCAAAGGGGGGATAAGTTTCTGCAAGAATATGATACCCATAAATTTGTCGCACACCCGCAGAACCCCTTCAGGAGAGAACAAAAAGCAGGGAAATCATGAATTTTACGGTTCCCTTTCGGCATCCGCTCTTGACAAGAGGCACTGCTCTGGGGGAAGAAGATGCATTGAAATGAATGCAACCTGGAGGATAAAAACCATGATCGACAGCCACGCGCATCTGGAGATGGATGAATTCAATGAAGACCGGGATGAGGTTGTGGAGAGAGCCAGAGCTGCCGGCCTTGTCGCGGTGATTGTGGTGGGAACGAGCGTTCCTGACAGCGCCAAGGCGATGGAAATGACCGGTATTTATGATCTTGTTTATGCGTCGGTCGGGGTTCATCCCCATGAGGTGAAAGACATTGACGCAATGACCTATGACTCCCTGCGGGTGCTTGCCCGGAGGGATAAGGTTGTGGCCATCGGGGAGATCGGACTTGATTTTTACTACAACCACTCTCCTAAGGAACTGCAATTCCAGCACTTTGCCGAGCAGCTTGACTTGGCGATTGATCTTGAGCTTCCGGTTATTATTCACGATCGGGAGGCTCATGCGGAGACACTTGAATTTCTCGGGCATAGAAAGGGGCGGCTGCGCGGGGTGCTGCACTGCTTCTCCGGAGACCGGGGAATGGCGAAAAAGTGTATAGACCTGGGATTTTATCTTTCTATTGCCGGCCCCGTTACCTATAAAAAATCTGAAGAACTGCGGGAAGTTGCAAGGTATATGCCTGCGGATGCGCTCCTGGTAGAGACGGACTCCCCGTATCTCGCCCCGGAGTCCTTCAGAGGAAAGCGCAATGAGCCCGCCTGGGTAGTCGAGACAGCAAGGCGGGTTGCGGAAATCAGGGGTCTTACGGCAGAGGAACTGGAGGCGGCAACGGAGCTGAATACCCGACGACTATTTGGCTTTTGAAAGAAAACATGGTTGCCATGAATTTTTTTGGAGGAGCCCGCCATCTTGAGGCGGTCGGGGTGATTTTAATGCATTGCAGAATCCAGAAGGATTTGTTTGGGAGATTTCACTTTATAATCGCCTTTGGGAAGGTTTTGCAATTCTCCCAAGGTGGTAACGCCTGTAAGAAAAAGTCGCAGTCCTTCTTCAAATATCAGATTAATGCCATGTCTGTCCCTCGCCGTCAGAGCTATGGTATCTGCTGACCCCTGTTTGCGATATATTAAGTCCCTTATCTCCTGAGTGACGGTGATAAGTTCAAAGACCGGTTGACGACCATGATATCCTGTTTTGCGGCAATGCTCGCACCCTCGGCCCCTCCTCAGGTTAAATTGGTGAGGATCTTTAAGTATTTCATCGGCAATTTCCTTATCGATTCCGATATCCATGAGCTCTATTTTGGTAGGGATATACTCTTCCGAACACCTGTTGCATATTTTTCTGACAAGGCGTTGATTTATGGCAGAAGAAAGGACGGCGGAAACAAGAAAGTGCTCTACGCCGATATCGATTAATCGCATAATCGAACCCGCCGCATTTTCAGTATGGAGGGTTGTAAATACACGATGTCCGGTAAGTGCGGCCTGTACGGCTATTTCAGCAGTTTCGAGATCTCTTACTTCACCAATAAGGATAATATCCGGATCCTGCCTCATCATCGCTCTCAGGGCACGGGTATATGTATAGCCAGCCTGTGGCATCAGGGAACTCTGGTTAACATAATCCGGCGCCTGATGCTCCACCGGATCCTCAATGGTTATTATGTTTAAATCGGCGCTGTTTATCTCATTTATTATTGCATTCAAGGTAGTTGTTTTACCGCTTCCGGTTGGGCCGGTGACAATGTTTATTCCACTCGGTCTCCTTACGCAGCGCCGGAACTGCACCTCCATGCGGGGGGACAGTTTAAGATCTTTGATACGTCCAATATAGACATCCGTGTCTTTATCGAAAAGCCTCATGACAACCTTTTCTCCGAAGAGCGTCGGCATAGTTGAAACCCTGCAATCGACTGTATGGCCGACGATTTTGGTTGAGAATGCACCGTCCTGAGGCAGCCGCTTCTCATCAATCTTCATTGATGATGAGTTTTCACTGGCCATGATCTTTATTCTGGATACGGCGGCAGTATGATACGCGGAAGGATATGTTGAAGCTACCTCCAGAACGCCGTCAATCCTCATCCTGACGTGCACTTCATTTCTGTGAGGCTCGACGTGTATGTCGCTTGCTCCGTATGAGACAGCCTTTTCTAAGATTTTATTAACAAGTGAGACCGTGTCTTCCTTTTCGAGAATGTAACGCTCTATCTTAAAGTCTGTTTTAATTGCATATAATTTACCGAGTCCTCCCAAAATCGCTGCGCTGGTAGCGAGTACAGGGGTCACATGGAATTCGGTTATTGCCTCTACATCTTTAATGGCTTCTTCCAGGAAAGGGTCTGCCATGGCGAGCGAAAGTTCTTTTGTGTCCTCGTCAACTATTTGGAAAAGAGGAAGTACCTTATACTTTTGACACACATCAAGAGGAAGCATCCTCGACAATGACTTATCTATCATTTGATAGTCGTTTTCGGCTATATTTAAAAATTCTATCCCCAGGTACTCGCTTAAGGTCTCAAGCAAGAGATTTTCGCTGACAAACTTAAGATGTAATAAGGTATCGCCCAACCGGAGAGAAAGTCCTTTCTGTCGCTTAAGCGCTTCTTCAAGTTGCGCGGTAGTGATGATCTGTTTTTCTATTAATATTTCGCCTAATTTTTTCTGGTTGCTCATTTCTGTTTTGACCCCATCATCTTTTCATATAGAGATTTTACGCCATCATTTCTTGTCGGTACAATATTGAGCTTTTGCTCCGCTTTTGTTATTCGGAATATCTTTTTGACCTGCTCGCTCGGCTTGGCGAATATAACAATACCGTTTTTCTCAGAAAGCTGTTTGTGTACTGCCATACACGAGCCAAGACCTGAACTGTCCATAAAATTGACATTACTCATATCCAGCATGAGATAACAGTATTTTTTTTCCACCAATCTTGAAACCTGGCTTCTAAATTCTTCTATATTGCTAGCCGATAAACTGCCCACCATATCAACAACCACAATGTCTCCACCCATTTCTGTGCTTATATTAAACTCCATCACATCCACCTCCACAATGGCCTGCTATTTAACTTTTCTGGTCGTTTTTATCTCTTCCTGTTTATCTCTTCCTGTATCGATTTCATGCCTTCGTCCCTATTGTTAGCAATACGAAACTTCTGGTCTGCGCGCGTTATGTGGAAGACCTTCTCGACGGCTTGGCTTAAATTGATGAAAACGAGAAGACCACCGCTGTTTTCCACCAATTTGTTACATGACATGCATACAGTAATGCCATAGCTATCGATTAGAGGGATGTTGCTCATGTCGATAAGAAGATAACGAAAATTATTATCAATCAGTTTGGAAATATTTGCATTTAACTCTTCACCCACACTTCGCACAAAGCGGCCTGAGAGATTTATTAAGACGACTTCACCTTCGGTTGTGATAGTATATTCCATCATCCTGATCCCTCCTATGGATAAGCAAATGTCTTTTCCAATGTGAAAATATTCTTTCCGTTTCGATATTCATACGCTGTGCGATCAACTAATTCTCTAATAAGTGCCAGGCCGAACCCTCCTTCCGGCAAATCGCTGGAAGAGTTCAGATCGGGAAATAACACAGGCGCAGTGGGGTCAAATTCAACGCCATCGGTCGTCATTTTGAAGATAATAGAGGTGGCCGCAACGACAATCTGTACGATTACCCTCTTGGTTCCTGAATGTTCGACGGCATTAGTCATTGCTTCTGTCACAGCCAGAGAGAAATCCATCGTCAGAGATTCTAATTCCGGTTTTGGAAATGCGCTTTGACAGATACCGGTAATTGCAGATCTTGCAATGTCGACATTGTCAAAGCTGGGTTCAAACTCAATTGTAAGCGTGCTGTTCTTAATTGCGATATTCAATACAATGCCCACAGGATAACGCGGTTACCGGGTTCAATCATTCCCTTTTGGGGCCAAGCTTTTCTTTACGGTGGCGAGATCATCAGCCGTATTTTTTTTGTACCAATAACATAATATTATTGACATTGCCAGCAAATTATGAAAGGCTGCAATTGTCTGATTGATGCCCAAAATGATTTGAAGTCACCACATAATTATCCTACCTTCTAAAATAGGACGTTGAGATGTCAAACGAAACAACCGGAGGTACGAATAAAAGCGATCTAATACTTGATGGGATCATGCGTCGCAAAGAGAAGGAAAGGATCGTCGATGTGGAGGAAAAGAAGGTCAAGGTCGTTATTTTTTCCCTGCACGGAGATTTCTATGCCTTTTACGGTGAACACATCAAGGAAATACTGCCGCTCCTGACCATTTATTATGTGCCCGGTTCGCCCGAGTTCATACCCGGGGTCATCAACGTCCGCGGTGAGATCGAGTCGGTTATCAACATCAACAGGTTTTTAGGCCTCCCTGATTCAGAAAACTCACCAACCAGCCGCATCGCCCTTACCGTTACAGACGGAATCCGTTCGGGGATACTCGTCGACTCCATTGAAGAGGTACTCGATATCCCTGCCAGTTTGGTCAATCCCCCCCTCGATACGTTGTCAAAATCCATCAAGGAATTCGTATCAGGGGAATTTACTCATAAGGGTAAGCTCGTAACTATCCTCGATATTGGAAAGATATTCGGGAAAATCAACCTATGAAAGGACAGGCCGTAAAGAGGATCCGTTGCCCGGAGGAGATCTCGATGCTGACCTTTACAGTGATGGGAGTCAGGATGGGGGTGGATGCGGACCAGATAGCTGAGGTGATGGAGGTAGATCGGGCAGAGGGGTACGGACTTGCAGTGTATCGTTTTCATGAGATGATCTCGTTTTGTGAAACGACAATACAGTATCACGCTCCGAAGGCAATCATGATTAAAGACAAGAAGGAGCCGTATATCGTATTGATAGACAATCCTGAAGATATTGCTTCCGTGAAAGTGCGGTCCATCCAGCCCATGCCGCCTCTGATTGCTATGAACAGTGGAATGCGCATGTTTTGGGGGGCCATTCCCGGAAATCATGGAATTATTCTGCTGGTTGATTTTCTCAGGCTGAGGGAAAGGCAAGGCGGAAGATTGCAACAGATGCTAAAGCCAATAAATATCAGGGAGGTGCGGGAATGAACGGAGAAAGGGGTGCCGGCCACAGGGGGTTCCGATGGATATTCATATTTATGGTGTTTGCAGTTTTGCTTTTTTCGCACAACGCGGGCGCTGAGTTCGGCGTCAGCAGCAACGAGGTCGTGCTGGGCATGTCCAATGCACTATCAGGCCCTGCGGCCGCCCTGGGAACAGGTGTAAAAAAGGGCGCCATGGTCTATTTCAACAAGATCAATGCATCCGGTGGCGTTAATGGCCGCCGGATCAAAGTGATCAGTTACGACGATGCTTATGAGCCAAAAAATACTGTTGCCAATACCCAGAAATTGATTTCCCAGGACAAGGTATTTGCCCTTTTCGGGTATGTGGGAACCCCCACTTCAACGTCCGTCATCCCTTTGATCAATAGAGAAAAAATTATCTTTTTTGGCCCCTTTACGGGCGCAGAGTTTCTCAGAAATCCGGTCAACAGATACATCTTCAATGTGCGCAGCAGTTATTTTGATGAAGCAGAAGCTCAAGTGGAATACCTGACTCGAAAGCAGGGCATAAAAAAAATTGGCATTTTCATTCAGAATGACGCCTACGGCCTGGCAGTTAAGGGGGGCATCATTAAGGCGCTTAAAAAACGGAACATGACTATTGCGGGCGAAGGTCTTTATGAGAGAAACACTGAAAATATAGACGCCGGTTTTGCTGAGATAAAAAAAGCGAATCCCGAGGCAGTCAGCATGGTCGGCACATACAAGGCCATGACGGCATTCATCAGGAAGGCAAAGTCCGAACAGTTCAATCCGGTCTTTCTGAACGTGTCCTTTGTAGGCACTGGGGCGCTTATAAAAGCGCTTGGGGCGGCAGGCGACGGAGTTCTCGTGACGCAGTCTGTGCCTTCGCCTTATGACACTTCGTTGCAGATAATTGGTAAGTATCAGGCGGACATGAAAGCCGCCGGTTATAATGAATTCGATTTTACCGACCTTGAAGGGTATATCGACGCCTTGGTATTCACGGAAATTTTGAAAAAAGCGGGCCAAAACCTGACGCGGGAATCATTCGCGAGGGCAGCGGAGAACCTGAACATCGATGCAAGCGGCGTGACGTTTGCGTATGCGCCGAACAATCATCAGGCTCTCAATAAAGTATATATGACTAAGATATCCGGCGGCAAGGCGGTACTGGTGAAATAATTGCTCAGAAGGATGGAAAAAATGAATACTCACAAGCTATTAAAATTCGATAAAATCGGCAAGAAATTTTTCATTTACAGCCTCATATTTATAGTGATCTTGTTCGCCGTTCTGACGGCGATCAACGTTCGCATCAGCAATTCGTCAATACGCGCCCAGATGGAGAAAAGAGGAAAGGGCATGGTTCATTACATGGCAAAGACGAGTGTCTTTTACTACACCAACTACGACCTCGGCGCTTTGGATGTTTTCGTCCAGGAGGCAATAAAGGACCCGGACCTGGTATATGCCGTCTTTTATGACGAAAACAAAAAGCCTCTGACCGTCACATCGAAGAAGCCTAACGATACGGCATCGTTGATGAACTATGAGCAGGCAATCGTTGATGCTTCCGGCAAAACTATAGGCCTTCTTGCCATTGGTTACAGCGCAAAGGCGATAGCGGCGATTGTGAATAGAAGTGTTTGGATAATGCTCGCCGCCATGACGATTGCCCTCATTTTGCTCAGTGTCGGCATAACCTTCTTTGTCCGCAACGTCATCACCCGTCCGCTTGGCAGAACGGTGGATCTTGCGAATAAATTGACGGAAGGAGACCTCACGGTGCAGATTGAGGACGCCGGTCAGGATGAAATAGGGCAGCTCATCTCATCCTTTAAAAATATGGTGGAAAAACTCAAGGTACTCATGTCCAAGGTTTCGACCGTCACTATGAGTGTTAATTCGTTGGCGAATAACATCGCGGTGTCCGTCGAGCAGCAGGCGACGGTCTCCAGCGAGCAGTCGGCCGCGGTGGCGGAGATCACCGCCACGATGGAGGAGCTATCCACCTCTTCCACGCAGATAGCCGAACACGCAAAATCGGTGGTGGATATTGCTACAATGACTTGGGAAAACACGAAAAAGGGTGCGACGGCAGTAGAGATAATCAGTATGAAGATGAATGAAATCCATACCGATAACGAGAACAGCATCCATGAAATAGTTGCCTTGGGAAGAAAGTCGCGGGAAATTTCCAAAGTCATGGAGATTATCAACACCATCGCCGACCAGACCAAACTCATTGCGTTTAACGCGGCGCTTGAGGCGTCGAGTGCCGGAGAGGCGGGAAAGCGTTTCGGTGTCGTTGCCGTTGAAATCCGGAGGCTCGCGGACAGCGTTATGGAATCCACCGGTGAGATCGAGTCTAAGATAAACGAGATACAGGAGGCTGTCAACCGCTTGGTAATTGCCTCTGAGAAAGGTTCTAAGGGAATTCAGGAAGGGATGAACCATTCGACTCAGACCGCATCAGCGCTTATGGACGTCGTGGATGCTGCACAGTCAACCCAGGAGGCGGCAAAACAGATATCCCTGTCCACCCAGCAGCAGAAAACGGCGAGCAGCCAGGTTGTTACGGCGTTGCGGGAGATCGTTTCTGGTTCTAACCAGAACTCCGATTCCATCCGTCAGATTAGCGAAATCAGCAGGGAACTAGCGCAGTTATCAGAAGATCTTAAGGGAATGGTGGCAACCTTCCGCGTTGGTTAAAGAATGCGCATTATCAGGTGATGCAGCAACGCGTTGTATGAATTTACGCTAAGCGGCAATACGAGGGATGAAATCTTAGGGAGATATCGGTATGGTACAGATTCGCGTATTGGTGGTCGATGATAGCGATCTTGCAAGAGAACTTATTACTGCTATTTTGTCCACCGACAATGAAATTGCCATAGTCGGCGAGGCGAAGAACGGCAAGGAGGCTGTGGAAAAGGGAAGGGAGCTGAAGCCGGATATTATCACCATGGATATCGAAATGCCTGTCATGAACGGGCTTGAGGCAATAGAGCAAATCATGGCCACAAACGCCCGCCCCATTCTTGTGGTCACGACGCGGGGAGACGCGAATACCGCCTATGCCGCCATATCCAAAGGGGCGCTGGATCTCGTGGTGAAGCCGGACGTGAATCTGGCAGAGGCACAGGAGTTCATACAGAAAATAAAACTACTGTCAAAGATCAAGGTCATCACGCACATAGGCGGGAAGCACGTCTTGAGAGAAAGGTCTGTCGAAAAGCTGCCGGTGTTTGCCGGGATGGCATCAGACAGAGTGGTTGCCATTGCCTCCTCCACGGGGGGGCCTGAAGCCCTTTCCATCATTTTATCGGCATTGCCGGAAACGTTTCCCTGCCCCCTCGTCATTGCCCAGCATAATTCGGACGGGTTCATCCCCGGGCTTGTGGAATGGCTGAAACGGGTCTCGAAGGTGAAGGTCAAGGTGGCGGAAGAAGGCGAAACGATCGTTCCGGGAACGGCATATGTGTCCCCCTCCGAAAGGCATATGGAAATCAGTATTCTGAAGAAAGTAGTCTTTGTAGAACGTCACCCGACTGATCTCTACCGCCCTTCCTGCGACCGGTTGTTGTCATCCGTTGCCCTGGCTTATAAGGCCAAGGGGATAGGAATCATACTGACCGGGATGGGAAGCGACGGTGTCGGGGGGATGAAGCAGATATGGGAATGGGGAGGAACGACCATCGCCCAGGATGAGAAGACTTGCATTGTCTTCGGCATGCCCAAGGTTGCTATCGAGAGCGGATGCATCGGTAAGATACTGCCGCTGGACGAAATTAGCAGAGAAATAATTTCACTCGTGGCAGGGAGTCCGCTTTAATAAAATATAGATGATCGAATTGTCTAAGGATTTTTTATGGACATCCAGCCTTTCAAGAGAATTGTAAAGGAGAGAAGTGGGCTCCATTTCGAGGCGGAGAAGGAAGCGATGCTCGCCAACGGCATTCGCGCCAGGATGTCGCAGCGCCGAATGACGACGGACACCGAATATCTTGTCTGTATAGTGCAGGATGAAGACGAGTTCCGCTCCCTGGTCAATCTTCTCACCATCAATGAGACCTATTTCCTCAGGGAACCGGTCCACCTCGACCTTCTGGCGAACAGGCTGTTTTCGGCAATGCTTGCGGGAAGAAAACCCGGAGAGCCCGTCCGTATTTTCTGCGCCGGCTGCTCGACAGGGGAAGAACCCTATTCGGTCATGATCAAACTTTTGGAGAAATACGGCGACGGCATCAGAGGACTCATATCAATCATCGGTGCAGATATCGACAGTGATGCAATCGCCAGAGCGGAACAGGGGGTATACTCTGGTTTTTCCTTCCGGGACTTTCCGACGGCCCTGTGGAAGAAGTATTTTGAACCAACGGCGGATGGCCGCCATAGGATCAGGGATTTCGTGAGGGAAAAGGTTACATTCATGAAATTGAATCTCATGAGCGACCGATACCCGGATGTGCTGTGCGACAGCGACGTCATTTTTTACCGGAATGTGTCCATCTATTTCGAACCCGAAACGCAGCGGAGTATTTTTGACAAGCTGGCCAGGCTCCTGCGGGAAAAGGGATGGCTGTTCGTGAGCGCCACAGAGACGCTTTCGCACAATCACGGCGTCTTGCCCCTCATCGATCTGGACGGTGTATTTTGCTATCAGAAGAATGTCGACCTCTCCAACGGCGGCAGAATTAAACAGACGTCATTCGCACGTGAATCGTTCCCGGATGCAGAGATAAAGAAAGCGGTTAGACCTGCCGTTGTCGCCAGTCCTCAAGGTCTCCCGCATGTTAATCTGCCTACGAGAGCGGTGCAAACAACAAGGCCGGCGGGCAGCAAGATGTACGATAAGACGCGGACGGAGCTCACTTCTTTTGAAGATGCACTGGTCATGGCAAGAAACAAGAACTATCAAGAATCGCTCAGATGCATTGATGTGCTTTTGGCTCAGGATCCGTCTTTCGTCAAGGGGTATCTGTTTAAGGCAGAAATACTCATCATGATGGAACGACTTGATGAGGCCGAACTGGTCTGCCTGCGGAGCATTGAAATAGACCGGTGGAACAGGGAAGGGCATATCCTTATGGGACTGCTTGCCAAGCAGCGCAATGAAAGCGAAGCGGCTGTCAAGAGATTTCAAGAGGCCCTCTATATACAATCGTCATGCTGGCTGGGGCATTTCAATCTCGCGGAAGTTTACGTTGTCCGGCGAGAGTTTAAAAATGCCCTCCGTGAGTATGGGATTGCAATTAATTTACTGAACAAGGCCGATGGGGTAAATCATGGACTTAACTTCTTTCTTCTCGCTTTTTCAGCCGATCGGATCAAGCGCCTCTGTCAGCACAATATGCTGAACTTGAAACAGAAAAGCGCGTAGGAGCAAAAAGCTTTATGGCATTGGACATGGCGAAATTTATGGCGAGGTTTGTGGATGAGGCCCGCGATCATATCAATAAGCTTAACGATGGTCTGGTGCGTCTGGAGAAACACCCGGAAGATACAGAAACCATTAATGATGTCTTTCGCTCCGCCCACACGATCAAGGGATCGTCGCGGATGATGAAGCTGAATTCGATAACCGATGTGGCCCATAAGATGGAAGACGTGCTTGGGGCGCTGAGGGAAAAAAAGCTTTACCATTCGCGAGAACTCGCCAATGTCCTTTTCAAGGGGATAGACTGTATCACGGTCATGATCGACAAAGTCGCGGCGGGACAGAAGTTGGACGAGGATACAATCGTTCTCTGCGATGAGCTGACGAAGGCCGTGGATGGTCAGTTCGCCTCAGTTGGCGGCGCTATCCCTGTCAATTCCGTGGCAGCCACGGAACCCCTCCCGATTCCGACTGCCGAATTAAGCAAAGTGCAAGCGGTAGCCGAAGAAAAAACAGAAAAGCCTGAGGCAGCACCGCCAAAGCCCGAAGAAGTTTCGGTTGCAGACGCGCCGCTGTCCGATGCTATTCAGGCTGCGGCATTGAAAGAAAAAGGCCATAGGCCGTCCGAAAGCATCCGGGTCAATGCGGAGAAACTCGACGAACTGATCCGTCTCATGGGGGAGATTGTATCGCACCAGAACAGACTGAAACAGCGCTTATCGGACATAAGGGAAGCGGAAAGGACGGCCAGGCAAAATATGGACCTTTCGGCATGCCTCGAACAGGTTGACGCTTCTCACAATGGCAACTTAAGTGGAATCATCCAGTCCGGACGTTCCCTCTATTTAAGCCTCAAGCAACTTTCGTTGAGCATGCGTGATGACGCCAATATGCAGGAACTCTTGACCTCGGAATTGCAGGAAAAGGCGTTGATGCTCCGGATGGTGCCGCTTGCGACCGTGTTTGATACCTTCCCCCGGATGGTGCGGGACCTTTCGCAATCACAAGGGAAGTCTGTCGATCTTTTAATTGAAGGCGGGGATATAGGATTAGACAAGAAAATGATCGAAAAGATCGGAGACCCCCTCGTCCATATGCTCAGGAATGCCGTTGACCACGGAACGGAAAGCCGGGATGAGAGGCTGAAGGCAGGGAAAACGGAACAGGGAAGCATACGACTTTTTGCAAGCTATGACGCGGGGAGCGTGTTGATTGAGCTTAGTGACGATGGGAACGGCATTTCACTGGAGAAAATCAGGGAAAAGGCGCTGCGGAAAAAGATGTTCAGCGAAACGGAACTGAACGCCATGGCTGATGATGAAATCGTGGATCTGATATTCCAGCCGGGTTTCAGCACGAGTGCAATAATCACTGACATCTCAGGCCGAGGTGTCGGGATGGATGTGGCGAGAAAAAATATCGTCGAAGAATTGAAGGGTTCCATTAAGATTGAAACAATGGCAGGGCGGGGAACCCGTTTCTTGATCCGGGTTCCGATGACTCTGGCGGTAATGCGCGTGCTTTTGGTTGAAGCCGCCGGCGCAAAATTTGCTGTAAATACCCACTATGTGGATGAGATTATACGGGGTTCCGAAACAGAGATCATCAATGTACTGGACAGAAAGGCAATAAGGCTGCGGGAGGAGCTTATCCCGGTTGTGCACTTAGAGACCGTCCTCAATCTGGTCGGCAAAGGGAAGGAGGAGAATGGCAATTTGCTGGTCCTCGTCACGCGGGTTGGCAACGAAAAACTTGGGCTCATCGTGGATGCCCTGCTTGACGAGGAAGACATGGTTATCAAATCACTGCCTCCACATATGAAAAACATCCGCCTTGTGTCCGGGGTTACCATTACAGGCCGGAACGAGGTCATAAATATTTTACACGTTCCGGGGCTCATTATGGAAGCGGGTGAGACGAAGCGCGCACATTCACCGGCGAAAAAAGAGGCCGACGCCATACGCATTCTTGTCGTGGACGATTCTGCTAATACGCGCGAAATTGAAAAGAGCATTCTCGAGGCATATGGGTACGCTGTTGACCTTGCGGAAGATGGCATGGAAGCGATCGAGAAAGCGTTGGAGCAAAGGTACGACCTCGTCGTCACCGATGTGGAAATGCCGCGTCTTGACGGCTTCTCGCTTACGGAAAGGTTGAGGAAGGACGAGTCGTATAAGAATACGCCGGTAATCATCGTGACGTCAAGGGAGAAGGATGAGGATAAAAAAAGGGGTATCATGGTGGGCGCAAATGCGTATATCGTAAAAGGCGCTTTTGATCAGACGAACCTGCTGGAGACGGTTCAGAATCTGATTGGATGACAAGGAGGATTTCGAATACCATGGTTTCAGAAAAGACAAAAGTACTCGTTGTTGACGACGATTCTTTTATCCGGGATGTGCTGGCTGATATCCTCCAGACTGAAGATTATGCGGTCGATACCGCTGAAGATGGGGTGGAGGCCTTCGCAAAATGCACCGCAGACCCCGGCATAGGGCTCGTGATTTCAGATATGAACATGCCGCATATGGGTGGTATGGAGCTCTTGGGCAAACTTAGAGATAGAGGCGACGATGTGCCGGTTATCATCCTTACGGGCAATAATGAGATATCCGTGGCCATAAGCGCCCTCAACCGCGGAGCAAATGACTACCTGCTGAAGGATGAGAACATTCAGGAGACTGTTAGCATATCCGTTTCCATGGTGCTGGAAAAGCATGAGCTGAAGAAGCAGAACCTTAAGCTCATGGCGGACATTGCGTTGAAAAACGAACGTCTCGAAAAGGACAAGGTGCTTGCCCAAAACGTACAAAAAAACATCCTGCCCCACGGGTTGAGCTTTCCTGGCGTTGACGTGGGGACCTTTTACCAGCCTTCGGACAAGATCGGAGGGGATTTTTTCGATGCCTGGGATACAGACGCGGGCATTCATTTCATCATGGGGGACGTCTCTGGACACAGCACGTCTTCGGCGCTTATCATGGCTGTAAGCAAGGGGATATTCCGTTCGCTCGGCTACACGATGCGCGATCCCATCCAAATCCTCAAGACCGCTAACCGCATGTTCTGTGACATCTTGAAAGACAGTGGCATGTTCCTATCGCTGGTATATGCCGTGTTCGACCGGGACTTAGGCGAGCTCAGAATTGTATCAGCCGGCCATAATCCAGTCTTTATTGTGTCCAACGGATCTATCCTGACCATCGAGTCCACGGGGCCCGTTATGGGATGGGAAGTTAGTGACGCATGGACCGAGGCAAAATACCAATTCAGCCCTGGCGATATTTTTTTTCTTTATACCGATGGCGTGACGGAAGCGACAAACGAATCAGGAGAGGAATTTGGAGAGGCGCGGCTTCAGGATTTGCTCAAGGAACCGGCGGATCCCGCTAAAATTGTGGGAAGGATATTTGCCAAAGTGGCCGGTTTCAACAACGGCAAGTTTGCTGACGACCTCACGATGTTTGTTATAAAAAGGAAGTAAGAGGGTATAAAAATCAATATCCGGTTTATTCCCCCAAAACTGGTTTCTTGTTGGCTTTTTGCCTTCTGAAAAAAATGTTTGCCAAAGAAATGCTTTTGCAGTAGAAAAATAGCCATTGAAGCAAGGGGTGCCTGGATAAGGCTGAGATAATACCCGTTGAACCTGATCTGGGTAATGCCAGCGTAGGGAATTATAGGTTTTTCCTGTCGCGTTTTTGGCCGTATCCTTTATTAGGGTGCGGCTTTTTTAATTTTCATATGGATGAATCGAAAGACGTTGTGGAAACCGTAAAGAAAATATTTGTTGTCGCCGGCGGGGAGCTGGGCGGGCGCGAATTTTTCCGGCTTAAGCTTGCGGAAACAGCGCCGGAGGCGGTTATCTGCGCCGACGGAGGCGCCCGCCATCTCGAAGCGGTCGGGCGGATTCCCGATCTTGTGATTGGCGACATGGATTCCATAGACCCTGGAACCCTCCGCCGTTATGAAGAATTGGGATGCCGGATTGTGCGGCATGCGCGAAGCAAGGACGAAACGGATACGGAACTGGCTCTTCAGGAAGCCCTTAGGCTCGAACCTGCGGAGGTGTGGATATGGGGCGCGATGGGAAAAAGGCTCGACCATACGCTGGCGAATATTTTCCTTCTTTCCCGCGGGATGAAGCAGGCAGTTCTGGTCAAGTTGGTCGATCAGTGGTGCGAGGTTTTCATGATCGCTCGCAAGACGGTTATGGAAGGGGAAAAAGGCCAGACCGTTTCTCTCTTGCCCGTCACCCCCAAAGTAACCGGGGTTACGCTTAGCGGTTTTGAATATCCGTTAAAAAACAGTGAAATGGAGATGGGTTATCCTTACGGTGTCAGTAACCGGCTTATTGAAAACCGGGGAGTAATAGAGATCGGTTCGGGGCTGCTTTTGGCGATCAGGTATTTCCAGCCGGACGTTTTCCCGGAAGGAGAGGAAGGATGAGCGCGGAGCTTAATGTTCACAAACCCCCATGCCCGTGGGGCACAACGAAGCATGAAAATCCCCCCTTGCCCCCCTTTGGCAAAGGGGGGATGGGGGGATTTTCATATGAACCGAAGAGGGTATTGACGATCGCCGGTTCCGATTCCGGCGGCGGCGCTGGCATCCAGGCGGATTTAAAGACGATTACGGTGCTGGGGGGATTCGGAATGAGCGTTGTTACGGCCCTTACCGCTCAGAACACCCTGGGGGTTAGCGCCCTTCACGAAGTCCCGCCGGAATTTGTCGCCGCTCAGTTCGATGCGGTGGCGACCGATATCGGGATTGACGCGGCAAAAACCGGGATGTTGTCCACCTCCGGCATAATTAGAATTGTGGCTGCCAAAATACGGCAGTACGGGATAGAAAAACTCGTAGTCGATCCCGTTATGGTTGCCAAAGGGGGGGCGGCGTTGATCCGCGAAGAAGCGATGGCAACGCTCGTGGCTGAACTCCTGCCGCTTGCCCTGGTTCTTACCCCGAACATCCCGGAGGCGGAGGTTCTGGCCGGCATTAAAATAAATAATATCGAAAACATGAAGGAGGCTGCGCAGATTATCCGCACACTGGGGCCGAAATATGTGATTGTGAAGGGCGGACATCTGGACGGCGAGGCGACCGATCTGCTTTGCGACTCGGAAGGGTTCAGAATTTTCAGTTCCCCCCGCTTCGCCACACAGGACACCCACGGCACCGGCTGCACCTTCTCGGCAGCGATAGCAACATTTCTTGCCCAGGGAATGGATGTGCCGTCAGCGGCGGCAGGGGCAAAACGCTATATCTCCGAGGCGATTCGGCATGCCTGGCGGATAGGCAAGGGGCACGGACCGACCAACCATCTGGCGCCGCTTTTCGCAAATGGCGATGCGAAGCCGCCGGAGGATTGGAAAAGTCAGGAAAATGAGGTTAAGTCATGAAAGAGAAGGGCGGGTTGACAGGTGTGAGTCTGTTTTTTCTCTGGTTCGGGGCGGCTGTTTCCGTCGCCGAGATGCTGACGGGGGGATATCTTGCGGAACTGGGATGGAAGCGGGGCATTCTGGCGATACTGCTTGGCCACCTGGTCGGGACCGCGCTTTTGGCGCTGGCAGGTCTGATCGGTTTCCGGGAGCGGCTTCCGGCCATTGCCTCGACGCGGATCTCGTTCGGCAAACAGGGATCCTACCTGATTTCGGCAATTAATATCCTGCAGCTTGTCGGCTGGACGGCGATCATGATCATCGAGGGGGGGGCGGCGATGAGCAGCATTGCCGTTTCCCTCTATCATTTCGACCATCCGGTTGTCATGTCGTTCGCGATCGGCGCTCTGGTCGGGCTTTGGGTATTCTGGGGGGTCAGGGGATTCAAGGTGATCAACACCGTCGCGGCCTCGCTGCTGCTGGTTTTGACGATTGCGATGAGCGTGGTGATTTTCACCAGTCCGGCCGGGACGATGGGAGTGGCGACAGGGAAGGGGTCTTTCGGGATGGGTTTTGAGCTTTCAATCATCATGCCGCTTAGCTGGTTTCCCTTAATCTCCGATTATACGTCGCTGGCAAAGACCAAAAAGGGGGCGGTGACTGCCCCGTTTTTTGGCTATTTTATCGGGAGCTGCTGGATGTATTTCATCGGCTTGGCTGGAGCGCTGCTCTTTGGCTCGCCTGATCCGACGAAGATCATGCTGGCCGCGAACCTGGGGTTGACGGCCCTGGCGATCATCGGGCTTTCCACGGTGACGACGACCTTTCTTGACGTCTATTCCGCGGGAATATCGCTGCTCAATATCTTTCCCAAAATCAGCGACCGGGTTGCGGCGCTCCTTTTTGCCATAGTCGGCACGCTGGTTGCCCTGATCTTTCCGATGGCCCGTTATACCGATTTTCTGTATCTGCTGGGCTCTGTTTTTTCGCCGCTGATTGCGATACTGCTCGTAGATTACTTTGTCGTGAGACAGGACAACCGCAAGCTAAGGGCTGACGGCGCAGCCACGGCTTCCCTTGTTATTGGAATTTCCTTCTATTATCTGATAAAAGCAATCGATCTGCCGGTCGGGGCTACGCTTACTACCATTATTTTTACGGCCCTTATCCACTTTTTATTGAGAAAATGGCGGAAAGCGGCGGCTTAAATGGCGTCAAAGGCGTCTTTTAAGGTGAAACATCCCTGAGGGTAAACCATTAAATTGGGAGGGACGCGCTTCGTCGCGTCCGCAGCGGTTGCTGAAAAGAAAAAGCACTGTAAATCAATAATTTATGCACTCATTTTTCGATGAAAATATGGCCACTCCTGATTTTAAAGCTGCTGCCGACATTGTCCGCCGGCTGAAGGATGCCGGGCATGAAGCCTATTTTGTCGGCGGCTGTGTCCGGGATTTTATCCGGGGCAAGAATCCGGGCGACTACGATATTGCAACCTCTGCAAGACCCGAAGATGTGAGGAAAATATTTTCCAGAACGATCCCGGTGGGCGAGAACTTCGGCATCATCCTGGTAGTCGAAAAGGACAGAACGTACGAGGTGGCAACCTTCCGCACAGAGGAAGGCTATGATGACGGCCGCCGGCCCTCCCGCGTTTCCTTCGCTACCGTCCAGGAGGATGTGCTGCGGCGGGACTTCACGATCAACGGTCTGTTGATGAACCCGCAGACAGGCGAAATAAGCGATTATGTAAATGGCCGCCATGATATAGAAAGACAGCTTGTAAGCACGATCGGCGCTCCCGAGAGGCGTTTCGCCGAGGATCGTCTGCGGATGCTCCGGGCGATCCGCTTTGCGGCGAATCTCAATTTCCAGATAGATCCTGACACGTTTGCCGCCATATCGAGCAACGCAGCGGCCATCAAGTGCATCAGCGCCGAGCGGATCTCCGCTGAATTAACCGCCATCCTTGTCGGCGGCGGGGCGAGAAGGGGGATGGAACTCCTGAGCGATTCCGGACTCTTGAAAGAGATATTGCCGGAGGTTCAAGCTCTGCGCGGGGTATTGCAGCCCCCTGTTTTCCATCCGGAAGGGGACGTCTGGGAGCATACCCTGCGGATGCTTGCGCTTTTGCCGCGTCCGGACGGCAAGGCCGATTTGCGTCTTGCCTGGGGCGTTCTACTCCACGACGTGGGCAAGGCCGTTACCCGTTTCGAGGACGAGAGGGGCGTCCACTTTTATGGTCACGATGAACGGGGGGTGGAGGCAGCGCGGGGGATACTCGCAAGACTGCGCTTCTCTAATCAGGATGGGGAGACGATCCTCGCCCTTGTTCGGGAACACATGATGTTTATGAACGTCACCAAGATGCGGATGGCCCGGCTGAAACGCTTCCTGAGGATGCCCGATTTTGACCTGCATCTTGAACTCCACCGCCTCGACTGTCTGGGAAGCCACGGTATGCTCGGTTATTATGAATTCTGTCTGCAAAAAATGCAGGAGTATCCCGTGGAGGAACTCCGGCCGGCCCCGCTATTAACAGGTAAAGATTTGATAACAATGGGTTTTATTCCAGGCCCGGCGTTCAAGGAGATGCTCCTTACCGTCGAAGAGGCGCAGCTTGCCGGGGAGATTGTTGATGCCGGGGAGGCGCAGGAATTTGTACGCGAACGCTGGGGGAGCGGCAAAGCGCCCGGTTAAGCGGCTGGATATTGATTATGCCTGGAGCCAATTGCAAAAGTCCGAAATTGTCATTCCCGCGAAAGCGGGAAAGCGAAGCTTCGTGTTCACAAACCAGTCTTTATGTGAAAATCCCCCCATCCCCCCTTTGCCAAAGGGGGGATGGGGGGGATTTTCATGCTTCGTTGTGCCCCACGGGCATGGGGGTTTTTAGGAATTTCTGGTCTTTCGCCCTCGCGGGTGTAATAGCATTTTTTGAGTTTTGCAATTGCCTGCTTGATTATCTGCTTTCATTTTTTATGAGAGCGCGTTCGGGTGCAAAAGGGGCGATTCTTTGCGCTCTGGCAATTGTGTGCGTGGTGACATTTGCCGGTTGCGGCGCTCCATCCCTCCGTCACGTCCCTGAGCAGCCCCAGAGAGCCATTGAAAAAAAAGAGCTGCCGCGCCTGGGATACACGATTCAGGCAGGGGCCTTCGCCAGTGCCGAAAACGCCGCGGCCTTTACCAGTCGGCTTAAGGATAGCGGACTCGATTCAACCTATTTTGTCGCCCGCGAGGGTCTCTATAAGGTTCGTTTCGGCAATTTTGCGACGAAAAAGGGGGCCCGCGACCGTGCTGAGCAACTAAGACAAAAAGGGGTAATAGAAGAGTTCTACATAGTAAGCCCCGAGCAATACGCTGTTTTCCAGCGGGATAAGCGGGGCGACGGCTATTTCCGGGAAGAACTGGCCAGAACCGCCCGGAGCTTTCTGGGGGTTCGCTATCTCTGGGGCGGTGAATCAGTGGAGACCGGTTTCGATTGCAGCGGGCTGACGATGACCGTTTATCAACTCAATGGCATTGTTTTGCCGCGCAACTCCCGCCAGCAGTTTGCGGCAGGAAATTCCGTGGAAATTTCCTCGCTGCAAAAGGGAGATCTGATTTTTTTCGCCGGGGTGGGAAGCAAGGTATCGCATGTCGGCATCTATATAGGGAATGACCAGTTCATTCACGCCCCGGGAAGGGGAAAGAAAATAAGGATCGATACCCTGGAAGGGGATTATTTCCGCCGTACCCTCGTCGGTGCTAAATCGTACCTGTGAAGAACCCCCAACGGTAAGAAGCAATTTATTTATAAATTTCCTCTATCCCGTCCAGATGAAAACCGGTGTAGAATACCATTTCATAGGGCTTTTTGAGAAGCTTCATAGCCCCCCTGATCACCTTAAAATGCTCCGACTTCAAGTGGGTCATTAGATTTTCGTGCGTATCCCACTCTTCAAGAAGAAAGAGACTATTTTCATTTTCGATACTCTGGCCGAAGTCGCAACGCTGACATCCCTTTTCCAGCCTGATGGACCCGGACAGTGAAGCAATTGTCTGCAAGAGCTCCATGCGCTTCGTGGAAGAAACCTCCACCCTTATTATTAAGAGAATCACGAGAATTATTCCTCCTTTATCAAGTAATCTCTGTGCGAATTATAAACCTGTCAGTAGAAGCCGATATAGACCGAAACATGCCCGCGGAGATCACCGGCTTCCTTGCTCCCGCCGCCGTCCAGGACGCGCGCCAGGTCGAAGCGTATGTTGAAGTTCCTCTGGATATTCCAGCGGAAACCCGCGCCAACGCTGGAGATCGAAATCTGTTGTCTTTCTTCGCCGGCTAACGGATTGTTGGCAGCCCAGGCGATGTCATAGAACAGCAAACCACGCAGGTTACCCTCGCCGGGGATCAGTTTGCCCACCAGGTTTGGCGAATAGAGTTCGAGGTTGGCGAAACAGCCGGTATCGCGGGCAATTTCGCGCTCCAGGAAGCCGCGGACGGCGGTCGAGCCGGCAATGCCGAATTGCTCGCCGGATACGAGGGCATCCGGGGTGTACTGTGCGTTGAAAGCGGCGCGGACTTGCCAGTTGCTCTCAAAGGCGTTCACCATGCTGGTGCCAAAGCGAAGGATCGTGTAACGGGAAGGCGCCCCATCCCCGCCATTCGGACTCGGACGCGCCGCGTTGAAATCACTTTCCTGCCCATTAGCCGCCCCAGGAACATTGTGCGATAAGGCAACGTAAAAGTCGGATATCCGCCCGGGTTTTGCCCAATTGCCACTGTATGCCAAGCTGATGGGCCTCACGGTGACATCCACTGCGGCAGACCCACAGCCAGCCGCGTCGAAATTACCGAGTGCGCATTCGTTCTCGTAGGCACGATAATCGAGACCGTAAACGATCCGGTGCGAATACTCGCCTCGCCGCGCCAGTAACTGGTTATAGCGCAAGCCGTAAACAGTGCCCTTGCCGGAGAAAGTGAGCGGTCCTGCGACGGTCTGTGTGGTGCCGGCACTGACATCCGAGTAGGCGGCAATGAAATCCATTGAAGCGCCCCACGAATACAATGGCAGGCGATAGCTCCCGCTGTAGAGGCTGACCTGGTCCCACTTTCCCGGTGAGGTGACGTAGTTGAGCGTGGCAACGTGGTCGCGGTTGAACAGGTTGGCATGCTGCACGCCGACGCCGAGCCGAAAGTCGCCCGTCTGTGGATTGCCTGTATTGTCGAAGGTCAGGAAGGCCTTGAGCGGCCGTACGTCGATGACGTCGATGGCGGCATCCACCACGCCCTGTTTCTCGCCGGGGCGCAACACTACGTCCACCTGCTTGGCCGGATTCTCGTTGGCAAGCTGCGAGTTCGCTGAAATATCCCCTGCCCTGGGCGAAACTTCCTCCCTGAGCGCCGGAAGGCTAGAGCGGATGTTCGAATCATCAAAAAAGCGGTTGCCTCCGATGGTGACCTTGCCGATCCGCGCTTCAATGACCCGCAGCGTGACTACACCCCGGTCAAGGTCCTGCTCGGGTGCGACCACCCATACCACGCTGAAACCTCGGGTGCGATAGCGCTGCCTGAGAGCTTCGATCGCGCGCTGCACGTCGCCATACTCGCGCTGTTTGCCGGTAAAGGGCTTGAGCACCGCTTCGATCTCATCGGACTTGAGCAGCGTATTGCCCTCGATCTGGAAACGATCAATATCGAAACGCTCGGCCTGTGTCTGCGCAAAGGAAAGCGCCGATATCAGCAGCAGCACCACCGCAAGCCCCATACAGCGAATCATTGACGGCATGTCGTCCCCTCTCCTGAAACCCGGAAAATCATGCGCAAAAGCTCATTTTCCATCGACTTTCTTTTTATCGACTTTCTCGCGTTGCTCCGGGAATGACCAGGTTTCACAATACCCTCCCCCGGAAACAGAATCGCAACTATTCAAACCTCGGCTTGAGCGTGAGTTCAAATCGTTCGTCCCCCTCATCACGTCGAATCCAGGGTCAGCGTTGTTGTAATTTAGAGAGATATGCCAGAAGTTACCCGGACGATGGAAGTAATCGTTATTAATTATTCCAGTAAAAATGATCTGCCCCGCGTTGAAACCCAAAATTGGCTCTGCAGCAGCACCAGTGATGATGAGATTGTTGGGCGTAAAGCCAAGGATGTAGTTGCTGTTGGCCGCAAGGCTGCCCTGGGTGATGGCGTATGGCCCGCCCAACGCACTCTCGCCGGGAACGCGCGTGAGCGCGCCTGAGAGTACGGAATCTGCCGTGTCGGCGATTCCGAGTGCCGGGTTATTTACCGGCCCCGTGGCGCCAAAGGTAAGGACCGGGTCGGCAGCGCCGAAGAGCTTGCTCTGAGGATTCGCGGCAACATTAAGAGGCGCCGGCGTGATAGCGAGAGTACTGCCGGTAAAGCTGCTCAGGGTGTAATTGCTGTTGTTGGCAGCCAAAGTGCCCTGGGTGATGGCATACGGCCCGCCCAGAACGGTCTCGCCGCTGCCGCGCATGAGCGCACCCGAGAGCACTGAATCTACCGTGTCGGCGATGCCGAGTGCCGGGTTGTTCACGAGCCCCGTGGTGCCAAAGGTCAACGCCGGATCGCTCGTGCCGTAGGTCTTGCTCTGGGCGTCAGCGGCAACAGTAAGGGGCGCCGGCGTGATGGTGAGATTGTTGCCGGTAAAGCTGCTCAGGGTGTAATTGCTGTTAGTGGCAGTCAAAGTGCCCTTGCTGATGGCGTATGGCCCGCCCGGAACGGTTTCGCCGCCGACACGCGTGAGCTCCCCCGAAAGCACTGTACCGGCGGTATCGACGATGCCGAGTGCCGGGTTGTTCACCAGCCCCGTGATGCCGAAGGTCAACACCGGATCGCTTGTACCGTAGGTCTTGCTCTGGGCGTCAGCGGCCACCAGCAAAACCACCGGGGTCACACCCAGGATGCCATCGACATAATTGATGGTGTAGTTCATCGAGCTCTGACCGGATGGAATGATGGCGTAATCGCCCACATTGGAGGCCGCCACCGCCGGGGTGGCCAACGCCAGCGCACCGGTCAGGGCGGCAGTAGTCTCCCCGTTCTGGAAGCCGGTGTAGGTGGCGCTGAATGCCGGGTTCGCATCGCCGTACAGCCGGGTCGCGCTGTTCGCCGCAATGCCCAGCGGTGCGGGGGTCACACCCAGGGCGCCGTCGACATAGCTGATGGTGTAGTTGCCGGCGTTGAAGGTGCCGCCGGTGGCGGCGCTGGCCGTAATGTCATAAGGACTGTCGGCCACGCCGGCCGTCGCCACTGCGCCCAGACTTGCCAGGCTCACGCTGCCGACCGTCTCTCCGTTCTTCAGCCCGTTGCTGCTGAACTCGCTCCCGGTGAAACTCACCGCGCTGCCGTAGGTCTTGCTGGCGCTGTTCGCCGCGATACCAAGCGGCGCAGGGGTCACACCCAGGGCGCCGTCGACATAGCTGATGGTGTAGTTGCCGGCGGTGAAGGTGCCGCCGGTGGCGGCGCTGGCCGTGATATCGTACGGGCTGCCTGCCACTCCGGCATCCGCCGCCGCGCCCAAACTGGCCAGGTTCACGCTGC